>JAQUAE010000002.1:0-16527 GCA_028687395.1 Anaerolineales bacterium
GTTGTATGGCAGGTCCACCCACTGGATGAACGTATGGCGTGGCCAGCCAGGAGACTATTGTGAAAACTGTGCGCAACCTGACGCAAGCATACTCGCAGGCTCCGTGGCGCAAGCAGGTGCAGGTCATTGGGCTGATCATGTTGTGCGTCCTCTTCGCGGTGCTGGTGGCCAGCATCTACTTGAACGTCAGCGCCCGCGCGGCGACGTATGGGCGCGAAATCCTGATGATGCAAGACCAGATTCGCGAGATGCAACTGGTCAACGCTGACCTGCACACGCGATTGGGGGTTTTGTTGTCCTCGGCGGAGATGGAGAAACGCGCCCTGGAAATGGGTTTCGTCCCCATCGAGAAGGGAGAGGCCGTCTACGTGATGGCCGCAGGTTACCAGCCGCGCCGCTCGGTGATTCTGGCGCCTCCGCCGAAGCCGGTCGAGTCGGTGGTCGTCACCTTACCGCCGCGCTTCACCCAGTCGCTGGTCGATTGGCTGCAGGAGCGCTTGATGCTCACCCCCGTGCAAGCCGCGGAGGTCTCGCCGTGAACCAGGAGCGATTCCTGCGTTACGCCATGTTGGCGGGCTTGCTCACCATCCTGGCTGCGATGATCGCCGGCCAGATGCTGCGTTTTCAATTCGATAGCGAACAGGCGGCTAAAATCCGCAGGCGAGCGGAGGCGTATTCGCGCTCGGCTCAAACGGTTTACCCGGCCCGCGGCCAGATTTACGACCGCTGGGGGCACCTGCTGGCGGGCAACACCACGGTTTATGAGGTCGGCGTGGAATTGCAGCAGGTGCTCAATCCGCACAGTATCGCCCTCACCCTCAACGTCGTGCTGGGTTTGGATTACGCACAGGTGCGCCAGGCTGTTGAGAATCCCGCTTCCCCCGACGCGGTGTACGTCGTGCTGGACGATTTCGTCCCCCAGGGAAAGATCGATTTGCTCGAACAGTACCGCACGGATATCCTGGCCTCCACCTCTGCCAGCCGGGATAAAGACCGCCCTAGCCTGAATGGCCTCGTCTTCACGCCCCACCTGCAGCGCACCTATCCAGAGCACAGCCTGGCCTCCAACGTCCTGGGCTTCGTGGGGCGCGACCAGGAAGGCAGGGCGATAGGTTACTTTGGCGTGGAAGCTCGCTACGATGACCAACTCGCTGGACAGCCGGTGACGGTGTGGATGCCCAATGACCCAAAGCTGGTCACCGAGACGCCAACCGTCCCGGAGGGCACCAGCCTGATCTTGACCATCGACCGCGAAGTCCAGGCGGAGATGGAGGCGGTTCTCGACCAGGCGCTGGAGAGCAGCGGGGCGGCATCGGGCACCATCGTCGTGCTGGACCCGAAGACAGGTGAAATTCTGGCCATGGCCACCACCCCGCGGCTGGATTTAAATAAGTATTGGCGGTATGATCAGGTTTTCAAGAAGGACACCCCATTCAACCGCGCCATCAGCCAGGCTTACGAGCCGGGTTCGGTCTTCAAGGTGTTCACCATGGCCTCGGCCCTGGATAAGGGCGCGGTCAAGCCCGAAACCACCTTCCTGGACACGGGCGTCATCGAGGTGGGCGGGGTGTATATTTACAATTGGAACCGCGGCGTGTGGGGCCCCCAGGATATGCAGGGCTGCCTGCAGCATTCCTTGAACGTCTGCCTGGCCTGGGTAGCCACGCAAATAGGCACCGGAGATTTCTATCCCTACCTAAATGCCTTCGGAATTGGGCATCTGACCGGCGTCGATATGGCCGGCGAGATGTCTGGCCGCTTGAAAGTCCCCGGCGACGCCGACTGGTACGAAGCCGACCTGGGGACGAACTCATTCGGGCAGGGAGTGGCCGCCACGCCGTTGCAGATGGCGGCCGGCATCGCCGCTGTGGCGAACGAGGGCAAGATGATGGTGCCCCACGTCGTCAAAGCCAGGATCATCGACGGCGTGCAATACGAAACCGAACCGCGCATTGCCGGGATGCCCATCTCCGCCGATACCGCCAAGAATTTGCAGGTGCTGCTGGCGCGCTCCCTACAAGATGAGGCCTCCACCGCCCTGGTGGAGGGGTACAAAATCGCCGGCAAGACGGGCACTGCCGAGATTCCCACCCCCTTCGGTTATACCAGCGGCCAGACCAATGCCTCCTTCGTCGGTTGGGGGCCGGTGGATGACCCCAGGTTCCTGGTGTACATCTGGTTGGAGAAGCCGCAATCCTCCATCTGGGGCTCGGAAGTCGCCGCGCCAGTGTTCTCCGAGGCGGCTTCGAAGCTGGTGGTGTTGCTCAACATCCCGCCGGATCGCGAGCGGAAAGCGTTGTATAGCCAATAATATCAATTATCAGGTGCGATTGCGTCAAAGATTGACCTTGGACGTGCAGACATGTTGACGGTGGCAGACATTCTAGAGGCATTGACCGGAGAGCGGCCGGCGTGGGCCAGCCAGGTGATCACCGACGCCGCGGCTGACTCGCGCCAGGTCATCCCTGGCGCGTTGTTCGTCGCCCTGCCAGGTGAACGCGTCGACGGACACGAGTACGTGCAGGACGCTCTCAACCGCGGCGCCCACCTCTGCCTCATACAGCGCCCGGTGGACGCCTCCGCCCCGCTGGTGGACCTGCGCCAAGCCTGGAATCCGGCTCAAGCCGATCCGCTGCAGCCGCCGTTCGACCTGCTCGTCCAGGATAGCCTTTTGGCTTTGCAGCAAATCGCCCGCTTCTGGCGCCGCAAGCTGGACCTGCGCGTGGTGGGCATCACCGGGAGTGTGGGCAAGTCCACCACCAAGGAGTTGGTGGCTGAGGTGCTTTGCCAGCGCTACCGCACGGTGAAGAGCCCTGGCAACCTTAACAACGAGATCGGCTTGCCGTTGACCCTCTTGAGGTTGAGCGAGGGGGTGGAGCGGGCTGTTCTGGAGATGGGCTTCTACGTGCCCGGTGAGATCTCTCTCCTGTGCGACATTGCTCAGCCGCATGTGGGTGTGGTCACCAACGTGGGCACCGTTCACGCCGAGCGGGCGGGCTCGCAAGCCGAGATTGCCCGCGGCAAAGCCGAGCTGGTGCGGGCTCTGCCGCCCTCGCCGCAGGGGGTGGCGGTGCTGAATTTCGATGACCCCTGGGTACGCGATATGGCCAAACAGACCCGCGCTCAGGTGTTCAATTATGGCCTGGACTCCGAAGCTCACCTGTGGGCGGACCAGATCGAGGGGCAGGGGCTGGAAGGAATCCGTTTCCGCTTGCATTACGCCAACGAGACGCTGCACCTCAAGATTCCGCTCATTGGCAGGCATTCGGTGCACACCGCGCTGCGCGCCACCGCGGTCGGCCTGGTCGAGGGGCTGACCTGGGAGGAGATCATCAATGGCCTGCGCTCAGGGCACGTGCAGTTGCGCCTGATGGCCGTGCGCGCCAGGAGCGGTGCGGTGTTGCTGGACGACACCTATAACGCCTCCCCGGAATCCTCGTTGGCGGCGCTCAATTTGCTCGAAGAGCTGGATGGACGTAAGGTAGCTGTGCTGGGGGACATGCTCGAGCTGGGCATGTACGAGAAGCGCGGGCACGAAGTGGTGGGCATCCGTGCCGCCGAGGTGGTGGACGAGCTGGTGGCGGTGGGTGAGCGTGGCAGGATCATCGCTGCCGCGGCGCTGCGCGCCGGTCTCGAACCCCGGCGGGTGGTGGAATTGGATGACAGCCAGGCAGCAATTGTTTACCTAGAAGCGAATCTGAGCGAGGGGGACGTCGTCCTGGTGAAAGGATCTCACGGTATGCGCATGGACCGCATCGTTGCAGCGTTGGAGGCGCGCCAATGAGCCAGACGCCGATGATCGTTGCCCTGGCCGGGCTGACCTTCATGCTGACCGTCATCTGGGGGACGCCTCTGCTGCGTGTGCTGCGTTATTTCAAGGTCGGCAAAGCCATTCGCATGGATGGGCCGCAACGCCACGTTACCAAGATGGGCACGCCGACGATGGGCGGTGTGCTGATCGTGCTGCCGGTGGTGCTCATCACCATCCTGCTCAATGCCAGCCGCATGATTGGCTTCACCCTGCTCGGCCGGTCGGTGCTCCTGCCTTTGGGCGTGTTGGTTTCATTCGCCATGATTGGCGCCTTCGACGACTGGCAGGGATTGCGCAATCGCCGCCAGGAAGGCGGTATGCGGCCGCGCACCAAGTTTGCCCTCCAGGTCGTCCTGGCGCTGCTGGCGGCCATCGGGTTGCGCTATTTCCTGGACGTCCCGGAGTTGTACATCCCTGGCGTCAAAGGGGTGTTTTCCCTGGGCGTCTTCTACATCCCCGTGGCGGTCTTCTGGATTGTAGGTTTCTCCAACGCCGTGAACCTCACCGATGGCCTGGATGGCCTGGCCGGGCTGATCAGCGCCACGGCGTTCGCCAGCTATGGCGGCATCGCCTTGCTCCAGGAGCAGTATTACCTCTCCCGTTTCTGCTTTGCCCTTGTGGGCGCCATCTTCGGTTTCCTGTGGTTCAACGTCCACCCGGCGGAGTTGATCATGGGCGACACTGGCTCTCTCTCCCTGGGCGCCACACTGGCCGTGGTCGCCCTGATGACCGGTCAGTGGGTGCTCCTGCCGCTAATCGCTATTGTCCCGGTCAGCGTCACCTTGAGCGTGATTATTCAAACTTCGTACTTCAAATACACCCGCTGGCGTTATGGTGTTGGCAAGCGTGTTTTCAAGATGGCCCCCCTGCATCACCACTTCGAGCTGATCGGCTGGAGCGAGACCCAGGTGGTGCAGCGTTTCTGGTTGATCAGCCTGCTGGCTGCTATGCTCGGCGTGGGGCTGATCTTCGTCTAGGAGAGCGTCTGGTGTGGGATGTTGCTCTGGCACAGGATACTGGCATGGTTGAGAGCTCGCTGAAACCCGCTGGACGGGCTGCCCGTCAGGAGTGGCGTGGTCGCCAGGTGGTGATCATCGGCGCGGCGCGCCAGGGGACGGCGCTGGCCGCCTACCTGGCACGGCAGGGCGCTCGAGTGGTCCTGAACGATCAGCGACCTGTGGAGAGCTTGGGCGAAGCCAGGGGAGCGCTTTCCGACCTGCCGGTGACCTGGGTGTGCGGCGGACACCCCCTCTCGCTGCTGGATGGCGCCGACCTGGTGTGCGTCTCGGGCGGCGTGCCGCTCGACATCCCGCTCATCCTCGAAGCGCAGAGACGCCATATCCCGCTTTCCAACGACTCGCAGATATTCATGGAAGCTGCCCCGTGCAGGCTGGTGGGCATCACCGGCTCGGCAGGCAAGACCACCACCACTTCGCTGGTGGGCAGGATTGCCCAGGAAGCCGTCCAGGCCCCCCTACACTCATCAGGAGGCTACCGGAAGGTCTGGGTGGGAGGCAACATCGGCTCACCGCTGATTTCCCACCTGGAGGAGATGGCTGAGGACGATCTGGCGATCGTGGAATTATCCAGCTTCCAGTTGGGATTGATGAGCGCCTCCCCACACGTCGCGGCGATCTTGAACATCACGCCTAACCACCTCGACCGCCATGGGAGCATGGCGGCTTACACCGCCGCCAAGGTGCGCATCCTGCTCGGCCAGGAGCTCTCTGACGTGGCTGTTCTCGGCTGGGGTGATCCGGGTGCCTGGTCGCTTTCTCCGCAGGTGCGCGGCAGGTTGGTGGGTTTTGGCCTGTCCGCTGCCTGGCAGGTCGACGGGACCTTCCTCCAGGGGGAGGATCTGGTCTACCGCGAAGGGGAGAGCGTCCATCCCATCCTGCCGCGGCCGGCGGTTCGATTGCGCGGCGAGCACAACTTGCTCAACGTGCTGGCGGCTTGCAGCATCGCCTGGGTGGCCGGCCTGCCCGTGGAGGCCATGCGCTCGGCGGTAGAATCCTTCACCGGCGTTCCTCACCGCCTGGAGTTCATCCGCGAGTGGCGTGGCGCCAGGTGGTATAACGATTCGATCGCCACCGCGCCGGAGCGGGCCATCGCTGCCCTGCGCTCATTCGATGAGCCCATCATCTTGCTGGCTGGCGGGCGCGATAAAGACCTGCCTTGGGAGGGCTTTGTCAGCGAGGCCGGTCGCCGTGTGCGCCACCTGGTACTGTTTGGCGAGGCGGGGGAGATGATCGCAGATCATTTTCGCCGGGCGTCGCAGCAGGCGCGCCTGCCGATCACGCGCTGTGCCGGATTGCAGGAAGCGGTGAAGGTTGCAGCCGGCCTGGCTCGACCGGGCGATGTGGTGCTGCTCTCGCCCGGCGGCACAAGTTTCGACGAGTTTCACGATTTCGAAGAGCGAGGAGAGAAATTTCGCCAATGGGTGTTGAACCTGTAACTTCTCGGCGCCGCTCACGAACGCCCAGCCTGACTGCCAGCTTGCAGCGCAGGTTGGTGGTGCTCGGTCTGGACGTGCCGTTGCTCATCGTCGCCATCATCCTGGTCGTCTTTGGCCTGCTGATGGTGTACTCGGCCAGCACGGATTATTCGCTGCTCATCTACGGCGAGCCGAACAAAATCTTCGTGCGCCAGCTCCAGGTGTTGTGCATTGCCATCCTGGCTGCCGGGGCATTGTTCTTCATGGACTACCATTTCTTCCGCAAGCTGGTGTTGCCGGGCATGGCGGTAACCATCATCCTGCTCGTCCTGGTGCTTTTCATCAGCGACGAGCGCCACGGAGCGGTGCGCACGATCTGGGCTGGCTCGATCCAGCCTTCCGAGCTCGCCAAGCTCATGGTGGTGATCTATCTCTCGGTCTGGCTGTATTCCAAGAAGGACCAACTACGCGACATAGGCTTCGGCCTGATTCCCTTGGGCGGCATCCTGGGAATCCTCGGCGGCCTGATCATCCTGCAACCCGACTTGAGCGCCGTGCTGACCATTTTCTTTGTCGGCGGGATTATGTTCTTCCTGGCTGGCGGGGATTTGAAGCAGATTGCTATCTTGATCTTGCTGGCCGTCATCTTCGGCTTCATCATCGTCATTTTCTCCGACACCGGGAGGCAGCGCTTTGGCAGCTTCCTGCCCGGCTTCTTCGACCCTCTGGCTGCGCCCTATCACGTGCAGCGTTCCCTGGAAGCCTTCTACAAGGGCGGCTGGTTCGGAGTGGGCATCGGCAACGCCGATACCAAGTTCACCGGCCTGCCTGTGCCTCCCACTGACAGCATCTTTGCCGTGATCGGTGAGGAAACCGGCTTCTTCGGATCTGTCTTTGTGGTAGGGATGTACGTCATCCTGCTCTGGCGGGGATTAGCCATTGCCAGGCGAGCGCCGGATGAGTTGGGGGCGCTGCTGGCTGCCGGCTTGAGCTTCTGGATCGCTGTGGAAGCCTTCATTAACATGGCGGTCATGGTCAATTTGCTGCCCTTCGCCGGTAACGCCTTACCCTTCATCAGCGCCGGAGGTTCGAACTTGCTGGTATCCCTGGCGGCGATCGGTGTCCTATTGAATATCTCTCGACTGGCCAGTCGAGTAAAGGGAGAGGATGTCCACGTCTTTGGTTCGACTGTTGATCTGCGCTGGCGGGACCGGCGGCGGCGTGTATCCCGCGCTGGCCGTCTACCGGACGCTGGCCGCAACCGGGGATAAGGCAATGCCTGCCGAGATGCGCGCTCCGCGTGAAGCTTTGCGCAACCAGGCGACCTTGCCGAGCCTTGCCACCCTGTGGGTGGGGGGCGAAGGCGGGATAGAAGCCGGGCTGGTGGCGCGCGAGGGCGTCCCTTACCGCGCTATCCCCGCTGCTGGGGTGCACGGGGTGGGCTGGTGGCGGCTGCCGCACAACTTGATCCTGATCGGGCGCGGTTATCTGGCCTCGCGGCGTATCCTGCAGGAAGTCCGCCCGCACGTGATTTTCTTCACCGGTGGGTACATGGCCGTGCCGATGGCCCTGGCGGCGCGCTTCACCCGCCTGCAGGGAGAACGGGCACGTTCCCTGCTCTACGTCCCGGATATCGAGCCGGGACTGGCCCTCAAAACCCTGGCTCGCTTTGCCGATCGCATTGCCGTGACTAACGCCCGCTCCACCCGCTACCTGCCCCGCGCCGCCAAGGTCAGCGAGACCGGTTATCCGGTACGCCCCGAGCTGATTGCCTGGAGCAGTGCGCAGCGGAAAGCCGAGGCGTTCCGTGTCTTGGGCTTGACCCAGGACTTGCCCGTCCTCCTGGTGTTCGGCGGCAGCAAGGGCGCTCGCTCGATCAACCGTGCCCTGCTGGCAGCTTTGCCCGAACTGCTCGGCGAGTGCCAGGTCGTCCACCTGAGCGGTGAGCTGGACTGGGAGGAAGTGCACTCCACCAGCCGCGACCTCGCCGCTTCGCTTTCGCCCGAGATCATGGGGCGCTACCACCCTTACTCTTACCTGCATGCCGAGATGGGCGCTGCACTGGCCGCCGCTGACCTGGTCGTCTGCCGGGCGGGCGCCTCCACGCTGGGGGAGCTGCCTTTGTTTGGCCTGCCTGCAATCCTGGTCCCCTACCCGTACGCGTGGCGCTACCAGCAGGTCAACGCTAGCACCCTGGCTGAGAGCGGTGCAGCCCTGGTCCTGCAGGACGGGGAGCTGGAGGAGCGCCTGTCGACCACTGTGCGCGGCCTGTTGCACGATGCACCCCGCCTGCAAGCCATGCGCCAGGGGATGGCCGCTCTGGCCCGCCCCAATGCAGCCAGATCGATTGCAGACCTGGTCCTCAACCTGGGGGGCTACCTCGGAGGTGAACCATGATGGGTTTGTCATTCGCCTTCTGGCTCTTCGTCGCTTTGTTTGCCATTATTGGAGGCATTCGGGGCTGGGCGAAGGAGCTGCTGGTGACTTTCAGCATGATTGTCTCCCTTTTCATCATTACGGTATTGGAGCGCTATGTGCCCCCGGTGAAGGTCTTTTTCGAGCCGCCCAACAGTAGCCAGGAATTTTGGGTGAAGTTCTTCATCGTAGGCTTGTTGGTCTTCTTCGGCTACCAGACGCCCAACCTGCAGCGCATCGCCGGCGCCCGCTTCGTTCGTGAGCGCCTCTCAGACACCATGCTGGGCTTCTTCCTGGGCGCCATCAATGGATTTCTCATCGTCAGCTCGGTGTGGTATTTCATGGAGCAGTCGAATTACCCCTTCCGTCAATTCATCATCCGGCCTGAAGCTGGCAACCTGCTCAGCGCGCCAGCCTTACGATTGCTACCTGCCCTGGCGCCGCGCTGGCTGGGCGCCCCCACGATTTACTTTGCGGTAGCCGTCTCGTTCTTATTCGTCCTGGTGGTCTTCATCTAGGAGCGTATGGAGAAACCGGCAGTGCATCTGATCGGTGTGAGCGGTACAGGGCTTTCAGCAATCGCCAGGGTGTTGTTAGAGCGCGGCTACAGCGTGTCCGGATCGGACCGGGTGCTCTCCCCCCAGGCGGAAGAGCTGCGCGCCGACGGGGTGCACATTGCCATTGGCCACCGCCCGGAGAACATCGCTGGCGCCGACCTGGTGGTGCGTTCCTCCGCGGTGCGGGATGACAACCCCGAGGTGCTGGCTGCCCGGCAGGCGGGTATTCCGGTTTTAAAACGCTCCGATTTCCTGGGGCAATTGATGCTGGAAAACCGCGTGGTGGCGGTCGCTGGCACGCATGGCAAGACCACCACCACCGCTATGCTCGCCTGGACGCTCACCGCCCTGGGGGAGGATCCCACCTATATCATCGGTGGGGTGGCCAATAACCTGGGGACGAACGCGCACGCCGGCGCCGGGCGAGAATTCGTCATCGAAGCCGACGAGTACGACAACATGTTCCTGGGGTTGGCTCCTGACGTTGCCATCGTGACCAACCTGGAATACGACCATCCCGATTTCTTTCCCACCCCGCAGGCGTTCTACCAGGCATTCCTGGCCTTCGCCCGCAGGGTCAAGCCGGGGGGCTGCCTGGTGGTGTGCCAGGACGATCCCGGCGCAGGGGCGCTCGCCAAGGAAGTCACGCCTGCGAGCCAGGTGCTCACCTACGGGTTGGACGCGGCTGGAGACCGACCGGCGCCGGATTACCAGGCTGCCCAACTGGAGGCGAACGCCAACGGCGGTTATAGCTTCACCGTCTTGCGCCGCGGGGTGCTGCAGGCGCTAGTCGATTTGCAGGTTCCCGGCGTGCATAACGTGCGCAACGCCCTGGCCTGCCTGGCAGCTTTGGACGCCCTCGGCAAGCCCCTCGATGAAGCCGGGTGCGCCCTGAACGCCTACCAGGGCGCTGGCCGGCGCTTCGAGCTGCGCGGCGAGTTCAACGGGGCGCCGGTGATCGACGACTACGCCCACCATCCCAGCGAGATTGGCGCCACGCTGGCGGCTGCCCGCACCCGCTACCCCAGCAAGGCAATCTGGGCGGTTTGGCAGCCGCACACTTACTCCCGTTTACAGGCGCTGGAGAAGGACTACCTGGGTGCCTTCGCCGACGCGGATCACCTGGTGGTCACCGAGGTGTACGGAGCGCGCGAGCAGCCTCCGCAGGGTTTTTCCACCCAGGAATGGGTGGGGCGGATTCGCCACCCCGACGTGCGCTTCATCCCCGACATGGAGCAGGTCGTCGCTGTGCTGCGCAAAGAGCTTTCCGCCGAGACGGTGCTCCTGGTGCTTTCGGCGGGCGACGCCGACCGCATCGGCCGGGAGCTGACAGGATGATGAGATGGTTGTGGTGGACCGCCTGATGACCGTGAGCCTCTCCCCCGCCGCGCTGGCGAGCCTGGAACGCCGTTTTGGAGCTCAGGTGCGTTTCGGCATTCCCCTGGCGCGCTACACTGCCGCGAGGGTGGGCGGCCCGGCGGAGTGCCTTATCGAGATCGAATCAGCCACAGCCCTGGCGGATGCAGCCGCCTGGTTATGGGCGCAAGGGCTGGATTTCCTGGTGTTGGGCGGCGGGTCGAACGTCCTGGTGAGCGATAGCGGGCTCAAGGGCGTCATCCTGGTCAATAAGGCGCGCGCTGCCGGCAAGGTGCGTTTCGAGGCGCGTAGCCAACCGCCGGTGGTGTGGGCGGAGGCGGGCGTCAACCTGGGCGTCATCGCTCGCCAGGCGGCTGTGCGTGGGCTCTCCGGGTTGGAGTGGGCAGCCGGCATTCCCGGCACGCTGGGCGGCGCTGTGGTCGGCAACGCTGGCGCGCACGGCGGGGATATCGCCGCTAACCTGATCGTGGCAGAAATCTTGCAACGAGAGCAGTCAGCGGTGGGGATCTCGACGAGCATAAGCCAGTGGTCGCCTGAGCGTATGGAGTTCGCTTATCGCAGCAGCCGACTAAAAAAGGCTCCCGGCCAGGCCCTCGTTTTGAGCGCAACCTTACGCCTGGAAAGCAGTTCCCGGGAAGCGGTAGAGGAGAAAATGGAGGCCTTCAACGCCTACCGGCGCCAGACGCAGCCCCCCGGGGCGAGCATGGGTTCGATGTTCAAGAATCCCCCCAGCGATTATGCTGGTCGCTTGATCGAGGCGGCAGGATTGAAGGGCGCCCGTGTGGGTGGGGCGCAGATCAGTCTGTTGCACGCAAATTTCTTCATTAACGAAGGCGCTGCCACGGCTGGCGACATCTACGCCCTGATCCAGCTCGCCCGCCGCCAGGTGCGCCAGGCCTCCGGCGTGGAGCTGGAGACGGAAATTCAGTTGTTGGGTGATTTTGCATGAACGCATCGTCCGGTTATCCTTCCTATACATCTTTCGCCGGACGCGGAGTGGAACGTTGAAGCGCACAATGGACAAACTCAGGATTGCAGTCATTTTCGGCGGCCGGTCGGGCGAACACGAGATTTCGCTGCTCTCAGCTCGCTCGATCATCTCGGCCCTCGATCCGAATAAATACGCCATCACCCAGGTCGGGATCGACCACCAGGGCGCCTGGCACATTGGGGAGGGTGTGCTGGAAGCGATGGAGAAAGGCCGGTTGAAGGGCCTCACCCCGGCAACCCTCCTGCCCGACCCGACGCGGGCTGGCCTTTGCGCTCTAACCATGAAGGAGGGCGCCAACCTCATCGAATGCCTCCAGGAGCTGGACGTGGTCTTTCCCGTCCTGCATGGCACCTTTGGCGAGGATGGCGCCATACAGGGTTTATTCGAGATGGCCGACCTGGCGTACGTCGGGGCGGGCGTCACCGCGTCCGCGGTGGGGATGGATAAAGCGGTCTTCAAGGACGTGATGCGCGCTAACGGTATCCCGGTGGTGGATTCGATCACCGTGCTGAGCAAGCACATCCACGCTGACCTGCAAGGGGTGTTGAACCAGGTGGAGGCTTTCAGCGAATATCCCTATTTCGTCAAGCCGGTCAACCTGGGCTCCTCGGTCGGGGTGAGCAAGTGCCGCCATCGCTCCGATTTGCTCGAGGGCCTGATGGAAGCAGCGCGCTTCGACCGGCGGGTGCTGGTCGAGCGAGCGATCAATGCCCGTGAGATCGAGGTGAGCGTGCTGGGAAACGAGGACCCGCAGGCCTCCTTGCCGGGCGAGATCATCCCTGCTGCCGACTTCTACTCCTACGAAGCCAAGTACCACGACGATCGCTCGCAATTGCTCATCCCCGCGCCCCTGCCCCAGACGATTACCGAGCAGTTGCGCAGCCTGGCGGTGCGCTCCTTCCTGGCGATCGATGGCGCCGGCATGGCGCGGGTGGATTTCCTGCTCGACAGGGACACTCAGCAGTGCTATTTGAGTGAGGTGAACACCATACCGGGTTTTACCCGCATCAGCATGTACCCGAAACTGTGGGAGGCCAGCGGGATATCCTATCCCGAGCTGGTTGACCGCCTGGTCGACCTGGCGTTGCAGCGCAAAGCGGAGCGCGACCAGATCGAGCGGCGCTACGAGAGAACTCAGGATGGAGGCTAAGCGTGGCCGGGGCGAAACGTTCTAACCCAGGCTGGGCCGAGACGCTCGCTCGCCGCTTGAAACCGGAGGCGGAGCGCCGCGACCACCGCGACCACCGCGCCCGCCGCAGCTCGCGCCAGGCAGCCAGGCGCGCCGCGCCGCCTCCCAGCCGTGACGTGCCGGTGATGATGCGTGGTTACACCTACGGTGTCCCTTCCCAAATCCGCCGCCCTGCCAAGACGCGGCGCAGGTGGGACGTCGCCTTGGGCGTTCCCGGTGCCGAGGTGCGCTTGCCAGCCCTGCCCGAAATCAACGTTGGTTGGCGCCTGATCTCCGCCGCGATGGCGGCGCTGATTGGTCTGGCGCTGTACTTTGCCTGGAATTCGCCCGTGTTCCGCATTCAGCAGGTCCAGGTAGAAGGCTTGCGCCGCCTGGCTATCGAAGATCTGAATCCGATCCTGGCGCTGCGAGACGAGCTGATCTTTGCCGTTAGCCCCACTGAATTGCGCCAGGAGCTCGAGACGGCGTATCCGGAATTCTCCCAGGTGGTGGTAGCGGTGAAATTTCCCAACCAGGTGCTGGTAACGCTGGAAGAGCGCACCCCCATCCTGAGGTGGGAACAGGATGGCAAAACCGTCCTGATTGACGCCAATGGATTTGCCTTCCTGGAGCGCGGCCAGCCCTCCCAGGAGATAGCCCTGGTGGTAAAAGCCAGCAGCCCGCCTCCCGCCCTCAGCCAACGCGAGGCGCTGGAAGACGCCGTCCCCTTCCTGCCTGTGGAGATGGTCTCGGCGATATTATCCTTGAGCGCAGTGGTCCCTGCCAACACCCCAATTATCTACGACGCCAGGCACGGGTTGGGATGGGCGGATGGGCGCGGCTGGCAGGTCTATTTCGGAGACGTGCAGGATATCAACGTCAAGATGAATGTGTACACAGCCATCGTCAAGAAATTGAAGAAAGAATCCATTAAGCCGGCGTTGATCAGTGTGGAGTTCGTTCACGCTCCATATTACCGAGGGGAGCAGTAATCCGATGGACCAGGCAATTGTGGTTGGCATCGACGTAGGAACGACGAAGATCTGCACCCTGGTGGGCCGGGAGGAAGCTCCGGGGCAATTGCGCATCCTCGGGGTTGGCATTGAGCCCTCCCAGGGCATCAAGAAGGGTGTGGTGGTCGATATCGAAGCGGCCGCCCAGGCCATCACGCGCTCGATCGAGAAGGCCGAACGCACCTCCGGGCTGGAGATCAATTCGGCGCTGGTGAGCCTGGCGGGTTCCCAGGTCTCCTCGGTCAACAGCCATGGCGTGGTCGGCGTGACGGGACACATCATCGACCAGGGGGATGTCGAGCGGGCCATCGAGGCCGCCCGGGCGGTGGCAATCCCTCACAACCGCGAGATCATTCACGTCATCCACCGCGGTTTCAACGTGGATGGGCAGGAGGGCATCCGCATGCCCATCGGGATGCACGGCTATCGCCTGGAGGTGGAGACACACATCATCACCGCCTCCGCCGCGGCGGTCGAGAACCTGCGCCAGTGCGTGGGCGCCTCCGGCGTCGAGATCTCCCAGTTCGTGCTCAACCCCCTGGCTTCCGCCGAAGTGGTGCTCACCGAAACCGAGCGGCAGATGGGCGTGGTGGTGTGCGACATGGGTGGGGGCACCACCGACATGGCTATCTACATCGATGGAGACGTCTGGCATACCTCGGTGCTCTCCGTGGGCGGCAATCACGTCACCTCCGACATCGCCCACGGGCTGCGCCTGCCGATGACCCAGGCGGAGGAAATCAAGATTCAGCACGGGCAGGCACTGCAATCTGAGGTGGACCCGCTGGAATATTTCAACGTCCGTCCCTTCGGCGAGGAAACCCCGGTGCAGATCAGCCGCAGCGAGCTGGTGCATATCATCGAGGCCCGGGTGGAAGAGATAATCGGCATGGTGCTGCAGGAAATCCGCCACTCGGGATACGATGGACTGCTGCCGGCAGGTATGGTGCTCACCGGCGGGTGCAGCCTGCTGCCCAACATTCGCGCGCTGGCCGGGCGGGTGTTGGGTGTGCCGGTGCGCGTCGCCAGGCCGGAGAACTTGCTGGGTATGACCGACAAGCTCGATTCACCGGCTTATTCGACCAGCGTGGGACTGCTCAAGTGGGCCCTGCTGATGAGCGAATTTGCCCCACTCGGACCGCGGCGGCGAACGAGCTTCTCGACCTCCAGCGAGTCGCTCGGATGGGAGAATGTCAAGAGCTGGCTCAGGCGCTTATTGCCATGAACCAGCCACCCGGATGGTCGTTAGCCATGCAATTATCCAAGGCAAGATAGATTCAACCATTTATCGAGGAGGATGTCACTATGAGTACCACATCACAACCCAGACCTAACCAGGTCGAATCCTTCGCCCGCATCAAGGTGGTGGGCGTGGGTGGCGGCGGGTGTAACGCCGTCGATCGTATGATCGAAGAGGGCCTCTCGGGCGTCGACTTCGTGGCGATCAACACCGACGCGCAAGCCTTGATGCTCTCCAAAGCGCCCATCCGGGTGCGCGTGGGAGAGAAGCTCACCCGCGGCCTGGGCTCGGGCGGCGACCCGGACACCGGGCGTAAAGCCTCCGAGGAATCAGCGGAGGAATTGTACACCGTGCTCAAGGGCTCGGACATGGTCTTCATCACCGCCGGCATGGGTGGCGGGACCGGCACCGGCGGCACCCCGATCGTCGCTCAGATCGCCAAGGAAGTCGGTGCTTTGACCATCGGCGTGGTTACCCGCCCGTTCACCTTCGAGGGCACCCGGCGCATTCAGTCCGCCGAAGCGGGCATCAGCCAGCTCAAGGAAAAAGCTGACACGCTGATCGTCATCCCCAACGACCGCCTGCTGCAGATCGTGGACAAGAATGCCAACCTGCAATCCGCCTTTCGCATCGCCGACGACGTGCTGCGCCAGGGTGTGCAGGGTATCTCCGAGCTGATCACTGTACCCGGCCTGATCAACCTGGACTTCGCCGATGTGCGCACGATCATGTCCGAGGGGGGGGCGGCCCTGATGGCAGTGGGCAGCGGCAAGGGCGAGGATGGCGCGCGCAAGGCAGCCGAGCAGGCCATCTCCAGCCAACTGCTCGACATCACCATCGACGGCGCTCGCGGCATCCTGTTCAACGTCACCGGCGGTCCTGGTCTGACCCTCTTCGAGGTCAACCAGGCTGCGGCGATCATCAAGGAGACGGCGCACCCGGAGGTCAACCTGATCTTCGGCGCGGTGATCGACCCCAACATGAAGGACGAAGTGCGCATCACCGTGATCGCCACCGGCTTCGAGCGCACCACCATGCCGCGCCGCCTGGTAGAAGCGCCCCACAAGGAGCGCTCCAACCCGATGAGCGGGCAGGCAGAGAAGGTCGCTCAGGAATTCCAGCCGCGCTCCTTCAACACCGAGGATCTGGACATACCGACCTTCTTGCGCAACCGGGGTCGATAACCGGCGGCGGTTGTGCCGCCTGGCTGCCCCAGGTCCTGCCGGGCCTGGAAGGCAGGTTGTTACCAACACCTTTTCGTGCGGAAATCGCCCTGCGAAAGGAAAGGGCTTTTGTGGAAAAGGGAAACCGGCAAATAACGGAAAGGTGCACCGGGACTGGCTGGCCTCCTCCTCCCAGCTAGGCCTGGTCGTCCCTCCCTCCTGCGGCCTCTCCGTGGACTGCCTTCGCATGGAGAGGCGGAGGGCTCGGGTGTGCGACGCATCCTGGGTGGCACGCGTCGCACACCCCTCTTTTAACTATCACTTAATATTAATTTGTCTTTAATGACCTTGCCAATCG
>JAQUAE010000002.1:16627-18065 GCA_028687395.1 Anaerolineales bacterium
TCGCCCGCGTCGAGGAGACCTGGGGCAAGGACCCCTTCCCCCTGGCAGTGCAATATTACGAACTGCTCACCACCAAGCGCTTCTTCCCCAACTCGCCCACCTTCACCGGGGCGGGCACACCGCTTGGTCAACTGGCAGCTTGTTTCGTCCTTCCCATCACCGATGACATGGGGCGCGATCCTGCGGGCATCTTCCAGACCCTGCGCGACGCCGCCCTGATTCAGCAGACCGGAGGCGGCAACGGCTTCTCCTTCTCGCGCTTGCGACCCAAGGGCACGCTGGTCAAATCCTCCGCCGGGGAGGCCACCGGACCGGTCGGCTTCCTGCGCGTCTACGATAAAGCCTTCGGCGAGATCGCCCAGGGCGGCACCCGCCGCGGCGCCAACATGGCTGTACTGCGCGTCGACCACCCCGACATCGAGGAGTTCATCACTTGCAAGACCGACGAGAACGCCATCACCAATTTCAACATCTCGGTGGGCATCACCGACGCCTTCATGCAGGCCGTCCAGAATGACGGGTTGTGGGAGTTGCGCTTCCCCGATGTGCGTTCCGCGAAGTACCACGATTTTACCGGCACCCTCGAGCAGGCCGAGCAAGCTGGCGTACCGATCACTGTCTACAAGGTGCTGCGGGCGCGTGACCTGTTCGAGAGGATCGTGCAGCAGGCGCACCATAACGGAGAACCGGGTGTGCTCTTCCTGGACGCAGCCAACCGCGCCAACCCGGTGCCGCACCTCTATCCCCTCGAAGCTACCAATCCCTGCGGCGAGCAGTGGCTCGGCCCGTACGAGAACTGCTGCCTGGGCTCGATCAACCTGGCCCAGCATCTTGGCCCCGACGGCGCGGTGGATTGGGAGAAGCTACGCCAGAGCGTGGAACTCTCCACCCGCTTCCTGGAAGACGTCATCGAAGCCAACGCTTACGTCCCGGCTGTGCCGCGACTGCGCGAGGCTGCCATGCGCGCCCGGCGCATCGGTCTTGGCATCATGGGTCTGGCTGACCTGATGTACCATACCGGCATCCGCTACGGCTCGTCCGAGGGGGAGGAATTCGCTGCCCAGGTGATGGAGTTCGTGCGCTACCAGGCTATGCTCACCAGTATCGAGCTCTCCAAAGAACGCGGCCCCTTCCTGTCTATTCAGGGCAGCATCTACGACCCGCAGCGCATCACCTGGCAACCGCCTGTGCCGCTCGCTCCCTACGTACACGATTGGGGGCGCCCAGCAGTCGAATGGATCAAGGTGGTGGAAGGCATTCGCCAGTTCGGGATTCGCAACGCCGCCCAGACGACCATTGCCCCCACCGGAACCATCGCCACGGTAGCCGGCTGTGAGGGTTACGGCTGCGAACCGGTCTTCGCCCTGGCGTACATCCGCCACGTGAACGATAACGGGCGTGATCTGCAGCTCACCTACACCAGCCCGCTTTTCGAGAA
>JAQUAE010000224.1 GCA_028687395.1 Anaerolineales bacterium
GCATCGCCAGGAGGGTGGTGAAGCCACCTGCCAGCCCAGCCGCGCTGCCGCTATCCCAATCCTCCTTATGCGTGGCGCCAGGCTCGCGCATGTGTACGTGCACATCGATCAATCCTGGCAGTCTCATACCGCACCCTCCCGCCTGCGTGCGGCGCAGGCGTAAAAAAAGAAGGTTGCTACCTGCCAGCAACCTTCTCGAAAAGCGAGCCCAACTTCCGGGGGATAAAAATAATCGCCCACACGATTCCCGGCGTGGACGATTATCCTGTTGGAGAAGTCAGGTTTTGGGTTCATTCCGCCCGATTTTACAGCGATTTTCTATTCTGTCAAGAGGATTGGGCAAGATTGGGCAAGATTTGGACAAGATTGCTCCACCCGCAGCCTGAACGCCCGGGAATGGAGCGCCCCAGCGCCCTAAATGTATGGCGCGGGGGTCAGGCTCCAGCCCCCTCGCCCCAATCCCAGTGACTCAACGCCGCCAGCGCGCTGCGGGCGGTGAGGTCCAGTTGCAGCGGGGTGATGGAAACGAAGCCTTGCGACACGGCGCCGAAATCGGTGCCGTCCTCCGGCACGCCTGTAGGCGTCTCACCGCCAATCCAGTAATACGGCCGGCGGCGCGGGTCTTCGCGCCGCACCAGCGAATCGCGATAGACGCGCAACCCCTGCCGGGTGACCACGAAACCCTTGATCGCCTCATCCGACAGGTAGGGGACGTTGACATTGAGTAGGGTATCCTTGGGCAAGCCGTGGCGGATAACGGCCTGCACCACTCGCCGCGCCACCCGCGCCGCGGTGCCATAATCCAGCAAGCCCAGGTGATTTTCGGGCGAATCCAGGGAGACGGCGATACCGGGCAGCCCCCAGATGGCAGCCTCCATGGCAGCCGTGACCGTGCCCGAATAGGTCACGTCGTGGCCGACGTTGGCGTTCGGATTGATGCCCGAGACGACCATGTCCATCTTCTCCGGCAGCAACCCCAGAGCGGCCAGGGCGACGCAATCCGAGGGGGCGCCATCCGAGGCCAGGGCGGGCGACCCATCAGCCAGAACCGCCTCCTTCACCCGCAAAGGCCGGTGCATGGTCTTGACGTGCCCCGAGGCGGACCAATTATGGTCCGGCGCCAGCACGGTCACCTGCCCCACCATACGCAACTCTCGAGCCAGGGCCAACAGCCCCGGGGCAAGCACGCCATCGTCGTTAGTCACCAGGATATGCATTGCGCCTTCTCTCACTAAAAAACCGCCGGGTATTATACCCCCGATGGAGGCGGGCGAATCCAGAAGGGGGGAATGCCGCACTTTCACACCCCATGTCGGGATTTGTGCGTTATGATAGCTGGCGGGCATGGGATGGTCAGTCACCCTGAGTCGGGCAGTCCATCTGCTGGTCAGGGCGCCCAAAATAGAACGTGGAGGGGTACAAATGCAATATCCACCGGAAAGCGAAATCGTCTTCATGATCCTGGTCAGCTCGAGCGAAGAGCTCAGGTGTGCCCGCCGGCTGATTGCCAGCCTGCGCGACTTCGGGGGAGTGCTGTCGCGGCGCCCGGTCTGGCTCTTCGCGGCGGGAGCAGAAAGCGCCCCCTGCCAGGAACCTGCGAGCGAGAGCATGAGTGTGATTCCGCTACAAGTGCCGGAGAATCTGCGCGCCTATCTGTTTGGCGCCAAGGTGGCTGCCTGCGCTGCGGCCGAAGCGATGGCCCGAGAGCGGGTGCGCTCGCTGGTTTACCTGACCCCCGAGTGCCTGATTCTCCAGCCACCGACTCTATTCGTCCTCGACCAGGATCTCGGCGCAGCGCTCCGGCCGGTGCACATCCGTAACGTGGGCTCGCCTGTCGAGGAAGCGCCCGATGACTTCTGGCGCGGCGTCTTTGCCGCAACCGGGGTGGAGGACCTCGTCGTGACGGTCAACTCCTTCGTAGAGGACCAGCCCCTGCGCGCCTATTTCAACTCCGGGGCATTTTCCATCGATCCATCCCTGGGGATATTCCAGGACTGGTTGCGCTGCTTCGAGGCGCTGGTGCTGGACCACGACTTTCAAGCTCGCGCCTGTGCGGATCAGCGCCACCGAATCTTCCTGCACCAGGCGGTCTTGAGCAGCCTGCTGGCGAGCCGGCTCCCTCTTCAGCGCATCCGCTTCCTGCCGCCCACCTATGGCTACCCCTATCACCTGCAAACCTCGATACCCCTCAAGCGGCGCGCCGCCGCCCTGGAGGAGCTGGTGTGCGTGATCTACGACGAAGTCACCCTCGACCCCGATAAGATGATGGACATCCAGGTCGGCGGGTCGCTGCAAGCCTGGTTATCTGCGCATCTAGAATCGCATCCTTCCTGACGGGTGAAAGCCACGCCGCGCCTTCCTGGTAAGCCGCCCCAGGTTGAAGGCAAGGCTCATCCCCCCCTTGCCTCCACCGCTGCAGGTGGAATAAATCCGTAGTGCCTCAAAATAAAAGGTTACTTTGGGAGCTCCCGGAAAGTGGAGAGCTTCTGGTAAAATGAGACGATTAACATGAAAATCATAACTGACAGCGCCGCGGATCTGCTTCCGCAAGAAATATCAGCCGAGGGGATCACCGTCGTTCCCCTGCTCATCCAGTTCCCCGGGGGCGAGGTGCGTTCCGAATCCCTCACCCCCGACGAATTCTACGATCGCTTAAGGGCGATGGACCCCGAGATTCCGACCACCGCCCTGCCTTCACCAGGCACTTTCGCCAGCTACTACAAGACGGCAGCACAATCTTCCGAAGAGATCCTCTCTATCCACATCTCTTCCGGCTTGAGCGGCACGCTGGATTCGGCCCGCCTGGGCGCACAGCAGGCTGGCGTCGAGGTCACTTTCGTGGATACCCAGACCCTCTCCGGTGGGCAGCGCTTCCAGGTCTTGGCTGCCGCCCTGGCCGCCAAGGCTGGCCAGAGCAAAGCTGCCATCCTGGAACGCCTGGCGCGCATCCGCGCTGCTACCGAGGTCATCTACACCCTGGAAACGCTCAAGTACCTGGAGCGCGGCGGGCGCATCGGGCGCGTTCAAGCGCTGGCCGGAGCGCTGCTCAAGATCAAACCGGTGATCAAAGTCGATAAAAGCGATGGCAAGTACACGACTGCTGGCAAGGGGCGTACCCTGCAGCAATCGCTCGCCCTCATCGTCGATTACCTGGCTCAAGCCTACCCGCCCAACACCCCCTTGTGGCTGACGGTGATGCACGGGCAGATCGCCGATCAGGCCGAATACCTGGCGGAACTGCTGCGCCAGCGCCTGCCGGTCGTCAGGCTGGAGACGCTGCGCATCTCGCCGGTGCTGGGCGTGCACACCGGGCCAGGGATCGTCGGCGTCACCTCCCTGCGCATGGACCTGATGGCCGACCTGATCTAAGGCGCGATGTCCTCCGCCTGAGGCAGAGCCGGCCTCGAACGGGGTATAATCCTCACCAGAACTCAATTGAATGCCCACTTTGTGTTGCCTCGCCCCGACCGGCGCGCCGGCAGGGGCTGGCAACGTCGTTTCAGGAGGCCCTCATGAAGCACACCACACACGCAACTCATAAGTTCCTCTGGCTGGCGCTGGTGGGGATTCTGCTCTTGACCCAGGCGGCTTCCGTAGCGGCTGCCCCTCAGGCGCCGCAAAGCGAGCCCGTGGAGATCAAGGACTGGTACATGCATAACTGGAGCCTGATTCTCTCGCTGTATTCCTGCCGCGGCGAGGAGGATGGCTGCTGGGCAAACCCGAACTACCACGCCTCGTCCTGGCTGCTCAGCGCGAAGAGCGTCACTATCGACCCGGCCTGGAAGAGCCCGGCGCTGGTCTATTGGACTAAGCACTACTCCCGCCGTGCAATCAACTTCTGCTACGTCGAAGTCCAACCCGCAGGAGAGACGCGCTGGGATCGCATCAAGACCATCGGCGGGACGAAGGACACCTGGCACCAGGTCAGCGTCGACCTCAAAGCCTACAGCGGGGAGAAGCTGCTGGTCAAGTTCTACTGCGAACCCAATCTGGGAATCGGCCCGGGTGACCGGGGCATGGCCATCTACAACAAGCAAATCCTCTACGTGGACGATGTAACCATCGTCCCCGAGGCGGGTGGGGAGTAGGCAACCCTCTCCAGCCTGGCGGCGAGGCGGCTCCCTGCTCTGAAAAGGCGAGCCGCAGGGCGTGAATTTCAAAGACCAAACGAAAAAGCTCCAATTCTTTATGAAG
>JAQUAE010000225.1 GCA_028687395.1 Anaerolineales bacterium
TGGTGAGCGTGTTCCTGGCGGCGGTCTTCTTGCGCGAGCCGATCACCCTGCCGCGCCTGATCGGCGTCGCTCTGGCGTTGGGCGGCATTTACTTCCTTTCGATATGAACGCTGCCAATAACCGCGCCGCTATGGCTGGCTGGCGTGTCCCGCCTGTGGGAATCGGCCGGCCTGGCCAGAGTGGGGGAGCGCCTCCCGCATGTTGAGAGCCAGCCAATATTCGCCGGTCACGCGCTTTGACCTGGCGCGCACCATCGCCGGGCGGGGCCGCTACTGGACTACCGCTTACCTGGTGGACGGCTTGCTGGTGGATAGCGGCTGCGCCCACACCGCCGGCGAGCTGTGCGCCGCGCTGGCTGGCGAGCGCCTGGCCTGCATCGTCAACACCCACACCCACGAGGACCACATCGGCGCCAACGGTCCCCTGCAGCGCCAGCACCCGCAGGCGCCCATCCTGGCTCACCCGGCCGCCCTGCCCCTGCTGGCCAACCCGCGCGCCCTGCAACCCCTGCACCCTTACCGGCGCCTCTTCTGGGGCTGGCCACAACCCTCCCAGGCGCGCCCTCTGGCGGATGGGGAATTCGTGTGCACCGAGCGCTATCGCTTTCGGGTGATCTTCACCCCCGGTCACTCGCCGCACCACCTGTGCCTGTACGAGCCCGATCAGGGCTGGCTGTTCAGCGGCGACCTGTTCGTGGGCGGCGAGGACCGCGCCCTGGGCGCCGGGTACGATATTTGGGGCATCATCGCCTCGCTCAAGGCGGTGCTCGCCCTGCCCATCAGCCGCCTCTTCCCCGGCAGCGCCCGGGTGCGGGAAGCCCCCCACCAGGAGCTCCAGGCCAAGATCGACTACCTGGAAGCCCTGGGCGAGCGGGTGCTCGACCTGCACCGGCAGGGTTGGGGGGTGAACGCCATCGCCCGCCGGGTCTGCGGGCCGCCCATGCTGGTGGAGGCGCTCACCCTGGGGCACTTCTCGCGGCGCAACCTGGTGCTCTCTTACCTCGCCGGGCGGGAACACCGCCATACGAGACGAAACGGCGACCAACCGGACGGGGCGACGCCATGAGGGCGCCGCGCTGGCTATTTGGCGCCCGGGCATGGCTCTCCCGCCAGCCGCGAGGTTGGGCGAGCCAGCTCGCCTGGGCTGCCTTGCCCGGGCTGGTCGCCTTCCTGGTCTACTTCCTGACCCTGGAGCGGGAGGTGGGCTGGGCGGATTCCGCCGAGCTCGCCCTGCAGGCTTACCGCCTGGGCGCCACCCACCCACCGGGGGCGCCAGTGTACGTCCTGCTGGCCAGGCCCTTCACCCTGGCCTTCTCCGAAGCGGCTTTCGCCACCAACCTGCTGAGCGCAGCCAGCGCCAGCCTGGCGGTAACCTGGATGAGCCTCACCCTGCTGGAGTTGGCCGGCATGGCTTCCGTGGCCCTGTTGGCGCCCCTCGGCTTTGCTTTCGCCCCGCTGGTCTGGCCGCTGGCCATCATGACCGAGGTGTACGGCCTCAATCTGGCTTTTTTCGGCGCGGCGGTGTATGCCCTCCTGCACTGGCGACGCACGCGCTCCTCCATCTGGCTGATGCTTTGTGCGGTCATTTTCGGGGTTTCCATTGGGGTGTCCACGCCCAACCTGGCGCTGCTGACGCCCGCCTTCCTGCTGGCGGTCGCCCTCTCCGGGCCCGGCTGGTTCAGGCGCCTGCTGCTCTTCGGCGGGCTGGCGGTGCTGTCTGGCGGGCTGGCGTTGAGCGCCTCCCTCTTCCTCGCCCGGCAGGCGCCTCCCTTCGGGACGGCGTACCCGCTGGAAGGGCTGGTAGACCTGCCGGCGTATGTGCTCTGCTTCGAGTGTCCCACTGTGGTGTGGAAGGGGGCGGATTTTTACCTGCCGCGCGTCGTGGAGTTTGGCAGGTTGTTTGCTGCGAACTACGCCTGGGTTGGTGTGCTGCTCGGGCTGGTGGGGTTAATCTGGGCCTGGCGGGAGCAGCGCGACCTGGGCGCTTTCTTCACCGCCCTGCTGGTCTGCGACCTGGGCTATATGGCTTATTTCCCGTCCTGGGAATATTACCGCATGGCTGCACCGGCGTATTACACCTTCGCCGTGTGCATTGCCTGCAGCGCCTTGCTCGTGCGACAAGCCAGGCGGGGATTCCTCCTGCCGCTCCTGGTGCTGCTGCTGGCCGGGATGGCGATCTTCCATCTCCTCAGCCAGTATCCCGAGAAGCGCGAGCGCGCCCGCAGCCAGCCGGTCACCCGGTTCGCCCTGGCTTCGCTGCAGCGTTTTCCTCCCCAGGCGCTGGTGGTTAGCGAATGGGGCACTTATACGGTGCTGCTCTATTTTCAAGAGCTGCACGGCGCCCGCCCGGACGTGCTCCTGATCGAGCGCGCCCCGCGCCGGCGGGCGTACGATTTCGGCTGGGTGGAATCTTATAGGGAGCTCATTCGTGGGCGAGCGGCGCAGCAGCCGGTAGTGGTCGACCGGCGCGAGGCGGACCTGGCGGGGGAGTTCGATTTTCAACCCGTCTACAAGCGCTGGCTGCTGCTGCTCCCCCGTGTCCCCTGAGTGACGCTCACCGGGCGATCGAGACCACCTCCCCGAAGCTGTTCACGTTCAACGTCCACGTGCTGCCGACCTGCGCCTGCTGGAACAGGCTGTAATCGTCGGTGGTGAAGTTGTATTGTTCCTCATCCGCGCTGAAGACGATGGTGTATGCCTCCTGGCGCTGCTCGCCCAGGCGTTGGTCGCTGGCTAATTGCGGATCGGGCCAGAATGTAGCCAGGTCGGCGCCGCTGGCTGAGGCCACGTTCACCTGCACCCATTCGTCGACCAGGTAGCTGCAGTAGCTGGCGTAGACGTGGTACTCGCAGTCCTGTACCACCTCGGCGTAGCCGCTGCCGGTATCCACGCTGTAGGGCGTGCCGCACACCTCGGTGGCGTCTGGGACGGGTTCGGCGACTACCTCGCGCAGCCGCGGTTCGCACGCTCCCGGCTCGATGCCGGCTGGAATCCGGTCCTGCCAATCCTGGCGCTCCACCGGGACGAAACCCTCGATGGAGACGGTGCGCTCCCAACTCACCGCTTCTACCACGCCGGTGATCCCTTGCGTGCGCGAACCCAGGGCGCTGAACAGGGCGATCCCCCCACAGACCATGATCGCCAGGACGATCAGCGCAACGATCAGCCAGGGTTGCGGCCTGGCGGCTGGCTGAGCGGGTTGAGCTGCCTTTTCGGCTGGCTTTTTGAGCTCCAGGCTGCCGCCGCACTGCTGGCACACCGTGGCGGTATCCGGGTTGGACGCCCCGCAGCGCGGGCAGGCTAGCTGCGCCTGGGGGCCGCTCTTGAACGCCCCCAGCACCAATCCAGCCTTGCGCAGCGCTCCCTCGGAGAGGTCCCCCGAGCACTGTGAGCAGGTTTGCGAACCGGCGGGGTTGCGCGCCCCGCAATATGGACAATGGATGTCCGGGCCGGCGGCAGCCTTGGCTTTGGCGCTTTCGTCCGTGACCAGCTCCTGCCGCTCCGGCAGCTCGAAGCGGACGTCCTCGGGTTGCGGCGCGCCGCAGCTCTGGCAGGTGCGCGCCGTACCCAGGTTCAGCGTGTTGCACTTCGGGCAGGTCCAGCGCAACTCGACGACGCCAAGTTTTTTACGCGCCATGTCGGTTTGGTCTCCTTGTCGGGGTGTCTTTTTGATTGTAGAGCGTAACCCACTGCCAGTCAAGCGGGAAACGCCCTCACAGTCTGGGATAGTTGTCACCTGCACAGCGTGTTAAGTGTATACGAGGGGCTGGCGTAACTCTGGCTGAGAGGCGGGTGACTTATTACAATATTTATGCGATAATGAAGCCATCCAGTTGATTTCTACTATTATCGGGGCTTCTGACTCGACGTCGACCGCCGCCATCGCCGCATGGGGCAAGCTGGGAGGCAAGCATGATCATCAATGAAAACCTCGCATCTCCACTGGATTTCCTGCGGGCGCGTCTGGGGGAACTCCCCCTGCTGGACGAGTTGAGCATTTACGCCGACTGGTGGGAGGCGGAAGGCAAGGCCATCTCCACGGGGGTGGACCGCGCCGGCACCCCCTGGATGCGCATGTTCGACGCCCTCGGACAGCGCGTGGATGAGATCCTCTTCCCGCCTGGCTACTGGAAGATGCTCCACCAGGGTTACATCGCCGGCAGCGTGTGGCGGGCATTCGCCGAGGGGTCGCTCA
>JAQUAE010000226.1 GCA_028687395.1 Anaerolineales bacterium
TGCGCCCATCGGGATTGGCCTGCAAGAGCAGGTGAAACTCGTGGTGGTCCAGCAGCCAGGTGACGTCTGGATCCAGGTTGTAGCTGTGCAACAGATACTCGGCGAAGCGCAGGTTGAGCTCCGCCGGTGCGTACTCTCGGGCGTGCAGTGCGGACATGACGAAGACAGCCGGTTTGGGACCGGGCAGGGCGCTGTTGGTCAGGCGCAGCACCCTCAAATCGTAGCCAGATCCAGGAAAGGCAGTGCGCGTCCACGAATCGCCGATGTCGAGCCAGGCAGCCAGTGTGGGATAGGCGGCAGCCAGGTCGGCAGCGCTGGCGTATGTCTCCTCCACGGTGCGGTAACAGGCATAATTGGGTATCCCCTCCTCGCCGAGGGGTGTGAGATGAGCAAGGGTGATGAATTGCCGGGTGAGTGCCTCATCGACCTGGATGGCGAAGCCAAGCTCCTGCATCCACAGGTAATCGTCCCGGGTGACAGCGACGACCAGGGTCTTGCGCTGCGGGTCGACCTCCCAGGGTTCCAGGCGCGAAGCCAGCGCGTCGAGCTGGGCGCGCTCCTGGTAGCTGGCGACCACCACCCAGGGACCTTCACCCGGTGGAGGCGGCGCCTGACCTGGTGACCAGCCCTGGCTGGCCTGCCCGCCTGCCAGGACGGCGACCGCCAACGCCAAGGCAATAAGACAGGTAATAGCAAGGCGTTGAAAAGGTGAGCCAGCGGGCAGGCGGAAGGATGCAGAGGGCATGAAATTACTGTCAATGGAGAAGGCAAGCGCAGGAAATGGCTCTGACCTGCCTGCAAGGATAGGCGGCGCTCAATCCTCGAGGTACGGCACCAGGTCGCTGCGCGCCAGCCCTTGTTGAATAGCCTTGCGCGCCACCTGGCGGGCGACGGAACGATGCACCGCCTTGTCCAGCGGGTTGGGCAGCAATTCCCCTTCGGGGGTGGCTTCGGCGATCGCCTGAGCGGCGGCCAGGTACATCTCGCGGCTGATGCGCCTGGCGTCGCAATCCACCGCCCCGCGTAAGATGCCGGGGAAACCGAGCACGTTGTTCACCGATTTGCCATCCGCAGCGAACGCCGCCCCGGCTTCGAGAGCCAGGTCTGGCTCGATTTCGGGCACCGGGTTGGAGAGAGCCAGGATCACCTGGCCGGGTCGCACCCACTCAGGCTTGATCAAGCCAGGGGCTCCGGTCGTGGCGATGACGATGTCCGCCTGCGCCATCAGCTCGAGCAGCGAGGCTGGCTGGCCTCCGGCCCCTCTGAAGCGCTCGAGTGCACCTTCGGAAAGGTCTGCGCCCAGCACGGGATTGCCGGTGAGCTCCATGAGCATGCGCCCGACGGCGTTACCCGCCGCGCCCAGCCCGATTTGCCCGATACGCACCTTGCCCAGGTCGAGCTCGAGCTGGCGGGCGATGTTCGTCAGCGCGGCTGTGGTCACCACGGCTGTGCCGTGCTGGTCGTCGTGCATGACCGGAATGTCGAGACGTTCGATCAAGCGCTCTTCGATCTCGAAGCAGCGCGGGGCGGCGATGTCTTCCAGTTGGATGGCGCCAAAGGTGGGAGCGATCGTCGCCACGGTCTCCACGATGGTGACGACGTCCTTGCTATCCAGGAGCACTGGTACGCCGGAGAGGCCTACCAGGGTTTCCATCAGCATGGCCTTGCCTTCCATGACGGGCATGCCGGCTACCGGGCCGATGTCTCCTAATCCAAGCACCGCTGTGCCATCGGTGACGATGGCGATCAGGTGGCTGATGGCGGTGTACTGGCGCGCCAGCGTGGGGTCTTCGGCGATCTTGAGGCATACTTCTGCCACGCCGGGGGTATAGACGCGGCGCAGGATGGCCAGCGAGTCGATGGTGTAGCGGCTGCGGATGGCGATCTTGCCCTTCTGATGCAGCTCCAGCACTTCGTCGCGGATGGCAATGATTTGCGTCCCTGGATTGGCCGCCATCGCAGCGATGATTTGCTCCATCTGCGCCAGGTCATCGGCGTAGACGGTGATATCGCGAATGACGGCGCGGTGCGTCTCCTGGATGACGTGTATCTCGCCGATGTCCCCGTCCCTCTCGGCGATGGCGGTCACCAGCCGACCGAGCGTGCCGCGGTTCTGGTCGTTGCGGCAGCGCACCGTGCGCATGATCTTATCTTTTTTCATAGCTGCCTTCAAGCATGCCAGAGCTTGAAATTACTCAAGATCGAATCACCGATGAACTCGCGCAGGATGGAGTTATCCGGCACCGCCGAACTGTCCAATGGCAGGAACCACTCAAGGAAAGCCAGCAGGCGCTTGGCTTCGATATGCTCGGGTGTGCCATGTGGCACCTGGCGCAGCAAGGGCTCCACCAGGGGTTTCAGGGCGGCGAGCTCGTACACCAGGGCGGAGTTGAACATGATCTCGCAGTTCTCCTGGTAGGGGAAGATGTAGCGCTTTTCGCCCCTGCGCACGGACTCCCAACGCGTGATCGTCTGCTGGGCGGTGTAGCCGCGCTCACGGGCATCGCGCACGATGCGCCGGATCAGGCGCGTGTCAGTGGTGGACACCCGGTTGTGGCGGTCCAGGTTGATCTGTGTCAGGGCGGAGACGTAGATGCGAAAGGTGTTCTCGCTGGGGATGTCCGGCAGCAGGTTTGGGTTCAGACCGTGGATGCCCTCCAGGATGATGCTCTCGCCATTTTTCAACTGGATGACCTCCCCGGAGCCGGAAGTGCCGCTGATGAAATCGTAGCGCGGCAATTGCACCGCTTCACCGGCAATCAGCTTCTTCAAATCCAGCGAGAGGCGCTGCCTATCCAGGGCGTCGATGGATTCGAAATCCAGGTTGCCGTTCTCGTCACGTGGGGTGGACTCGCGGTCGACGAAGTAGTGGTCCATCTCGAGGGGGAATGGGGATACGCCGCAAGCCAGGAGCTGCACCGAGAGGCGCTTGGAAAAGGTGGTCTTCCCCGAGCAGGAGGGTCCGGCGATCAGGATGATGCGCGGTCGAGGCTGGCGCTCGGCAATCATGTGGGCGATGTCCGAGATGAGCTGCTCGTGCAGCGCTTCGGAGACCAGGATGATCTCGCGAGAGCGGCTGGATTGGATGGCGTCGTTCAGCGCGCCGACGTCGCCGATGTTCAAGCGCTCCAGCCAGTCTCCGTACTGGCGAAAGGTGGTGAGCAGCTTGGGCAGGTCCGGGAGGGGCAGGATTTGGGTGGGGGCATGCCGGCGGGGGAAGCAGAGCGCAAAACCATCCTCCAGCAATGCCAGGGCGAACCAACGCAGGTAACCGGTAGAAGGCACCATGTAGCCGTGATGGTAATCGTAATGCCCATCCAGGTTGTAGATGGTCAGGTAATCCTTCTTGCGGTGGGAGAGCAGGCGCACCTGTTCATGCAAGCCCTCTCGCTTGAAGTATTCGATAGCCTGGCTGAGGGGGACGTGCATGCGGGTGAAGGGTTTGTCGGCGGCGACCATGGCGCGCATGCGTTCTTCCAGGTGCTCCAGTTCTGGTTGTGCTAGCGGGCCCCGGCCAACCACCTGGCAGAAATAGCCCCCCGAGGAAACGGAATGATCCACGGTCAGGGTCATCCTGGGGTAGAGCTCGCGAAAGGCGGCATCCAGCAGGAAGGTCAACGAGCGGCGGTAGATGCGCATGCCGTCCGCTTCAGCCATGGTCACAGGGCATACCTGCGATTCGAGCTGGATGGGATAGGTCAATTCGCGTAGCTCGCCATTGATGACCGCGCCGACGATGGGAGCCGCGCCTTCCTGTTCCAGTATTTTCAAGAAATCGCCTACAGGTGCGCCGCGCGGACCGCAGAGGGAACGCCCATCCGGCAGGAAGATGAGCACACTTGGGCTGGAGGGGACGAAAGAAAACTGAGGATTGTTGGTCATATCGTTCGTGGTTATTTCCCCGGTACTGAAAATCCGGAGGGGTATTTTATCACCTTTCCCTCGCCGCTTGCTCATCACTCCCCTCAGGCAACGCGCTCGAGGCTGCAAAAAAGTAAGACGGGTTGCTCCAGGCTTGTGTCGCACCGAAGCAACCCGTCTTTGAGGGATCAAAAAGTGGTTATTTGGGAGGGGTTATTCCCTGCTGCCCACGCCGCAGCAGAGCACCAAATCCTTGGCAGCCTTGACCTCGTCCAGCCGGCCCACCGGGGTGATGTGCGGCGCAGACTTGAGCACTTCCGGGTT
>JAQUAE010000227.1 GCA_028687395.1 Anaerolineales bacterium
CCCAAATTTCAGGGGGGCAGCGCCAGCGCACGGCGATCGCGCGCACGCTCGCCCTGAAGCCCGACCTGCTCTTGATGGATGAGCCCTTCTCTTCTCTGGACGCGCCCACACGCGAAGGGATGCAGAACTTGACCTGGGAGCTCAAAGCCGAGCAGAATCTGACCCTGGTGATCGTCACGCACGCCATCGAGGAAGCGGCCATCCTGGGCGAGAAGATCCTGCTCCTCGGCCAGCCCCCCAACACCCAGGCGGAGGTGGTGCTGAATCCCGGGGCGGGGAGTCCGGAGTATCGCCTCAGCGTGGAGTATTTTGCGCTGTGCAAGCAATTGCGCCAGCGCATGGAGGGCCAAATCAGCTAACCACGGGGCGCACCCGGAGGCGCTTATAGGTAGCAAGGAGACCTGGCACTAAAGAGATGAAACGCCGCGATATCTTTTTGGCAGTCGTTGTCTTGCTTAGCTTGTGGCAAGTGGCGGCCTGGCTCGTTCACCGGCCGATCCTGCCCTCGCCGCTGGAGGTGGGGGTCGTCTTCGTGCAAGAGCTTCAGGCGGGGCTGGTGGACCACTTCCTGGTCAGCCTGTGGCGCGTGGTGGCCAGCACCCTGCTCTCGATCCTGGCTGCCGTACCCGCAGGGCTGGTCCTGGGTCAGTCCCGGCGGCTGAATGCCCTGTTCTCCCCGCTGATCTACCTGGTCTACCCGGTGCCCAAGGTGGTGTTCGTGCCTATCGTCCTGCTCTTTCTCGGCCTGGGCGATGCGCCCAAGATCGTCATCATTTTCCTGATATTGTTTTTCCAGATTCTGGTGTTGGTGCGCGACCAGGCGGCGGGATTGCGCCAGGAATTGCTGCAGAGCGTGCACAGCCTGGGTGCCGGGCGGCGAGCGCTCTTCCGCTTCGTTTACTTGCCAGCCAGCCTGCCAGCCATTCTCACCGCCCTGCGCCAGTCTGTGGGGACGGCGGTTGCCGTCCTGTACGTGGCTGAGCTGTACGCCACGCAAAAAGGCCTGGGCTACTACATCTATCTGAACGGCAGCACGCTGTTCAATTACCCCGCCATGTACGCCGGCATCGCTGCGATGAGCCTGCTTGGCCTGGGGCTGTACTTCTCCGTGGATTGGCTGGAGAAGCGCTTTTGCCGCTGGCAAAACGTGGCCTGAGACCGGCTTCCCAGTCCAGAAGCGAGAGCGCGGCGCGCCATGAAGCCCATCCGTGATTTCCTGGAATTGATCAAGTTCGAGCACACTGTCTTTGCCCTGCCGTTTGCTTACCTGGGCATGCTCCTTGCCGCCGGTGGCTGGCCGGGCTGGCGGCTGTTCATCTGGATCACGATCGCCATGGCAGCCGCCCGAACCGTGGCGATGGGCTTCAACCGCATCGCCGACCGGTGGATCGACGCCCGCAACCCGCGCACTGCCAACCGGCCGCTGGTCACGGGCTCGATATCCTTGCGTACGGCCTGGGCGGGTACGCTCATTGCCTCGCTGGTGCTCGTCCTGGCAGCCTGGGTTTTGGGACCGCTCCCCTTGCGACTGGTTCCAGGCGCCTTTCTCTTCCTGTTTGGCTATTCCTTCACCAAGCGCTTCACCTGGTTGACCCATTTCCTGCTGGGTTTCACCGATGGGCTGGCGCCTCTGGGCGCCTGGGCGGCGGTGCGCGGCTCCCTGTTCACCCTGGCTGACCTGCCCGCCTGGATCCTGCTGGCCGTGGTCACCTTCTGGATTGGCGGCTTCGACTTGATCTACGCCTGCCAGGACGTGCCCTACGACCTGCAGGCTGGGTTGTTCTCCATCCCGGCGCGCTTCGGCATTCGCCCCGCTCTGCGCCTGTCTGAAGTCTCTCACGCCCTGGCGCTGCTCTTGTTGCTTGGGCTGGGTTGGTATTTGGGCCTGGGATGGCCGTACTGGGTGGGCGTCTTTGTGGTAGCCGGGTTGTTGGTTCTGGAACACAGGTTGGTGCACCCCGAGGACCTCAGCCGCATCGATATCGCTTTCTTCAACGTGAATAGCATCATCAGCCTGGTGCTGTTCGTATCTATCCTGGGTGCGCTCTACCTGCGCTAGCCTCATGATGGCTTCTGTAAAACGCGCCTGCCTGCTTGCCCTGCTGCTCCTGCTGACGATGCCAGCCTGCCTTGCAGGGCGATTCTTTTCTCCTGCCTGGTGGCAGGTTCCAACCGTCTCGCCTACGATAAGCCCCGGGTATACCCCTACCCGCGCCACGGCCACCGCCTCCCCATCCCCCTCCGCAACCACCTCGCCCGAACCGACGCGCCCATCCAGCCCTTCGCCGTCCGCGCCCGCCCCCAGCGCTACGGAGGCGCCGGTCGAGCGGGGAACGCCGACCCCGCTGCAGATCAGCGTCTTCGAAGAGCTGTGGCGCATCGTGCACGATGAATACCTGTACCCTGACTACAATGGTGTGGATTGGCAGGCGCTCCACGTCGAGTATCGCCAGCGGCTGGAGGCGGGGTTGAGCCGTGAGGAATACTACAAGTTACTAGATGAAATGCTCGCTCGCCTTGGGGATGACCATTCGGTATTCCTCAGCCCTGAAGAGGTCGCCGAAGAGGATGCGGAGTTCTCCGGGAAGAACGATTACGTTGGCATTGGCGTGGTGACCGTGGCCTTCCAGGAACGAAGCAGGGTGTCGGTGATCCTGGTGTTTCCTGACAGCCCGGCTGCGGAAGCCGGCTTGAGGCCGCACGACAACCTGCTGTCGGTGGACGGCCAGCCGATCGTGGATGAGCAAGGGGTGCATACGCAACGGCTGCGCGGCCCCGAGGGCACCCCGGTTGAGCTGCTGGTGCAGACGCCGGGGGGAGCGCCGCGGCGGGTGGTGCTGACCCGTCGGCGCATCCAGGGGTCGCTGCCTGTCGACTACCAGGTGCTGCGCACGCCAGAAGGCTTGCGCGTGGGGTACCTGCTGCTCATTTCCTTTGCCGACGATACCATTGATGAGCAAGTGCACATGGCGTTGGAAGCGATGAGCGCCGAGGCGCCGCTGGATGGCTTGATCCTGGATAACCGCCAGAACAACGGCGGCATCGACACGGTGGCGCGCAACACATTGGCTTATTTCACACACGGTCGCCTGGGGTATTTCGCCGACCGCCGGCAGCACAAACAATGGTTGGAGGTCGTGGGCGCGGACGTCTTCGGCTCGTCGCGCTTCCCGCTGGTGGTGCTGGTTGGGCAGGATACGATCAGCTACGGTGAGATCTTCGCTGGCGTCTTGCAAGACGCCGGTAGGGCGTACTTGATCGGCGAGACGACCGGGGGGAACATCGAGTTGCTCTTCAGCCACCAATTCGCGGACGGTTCGCGCGCCTGGATTGCCCAGAAATCCTTCCACCCCACCAACCACCCGGAGCAGAATTGGGAGGAGACGGGTGTCATCCCCGACCTGACCGTGCTCTCCAACTGGGACGAGGTCACCCTGGAAACCGACCCGGTCATCCTGGCAGCCCAGGCTTACCTGGAGGGGCTCCAGTGAATTATAACGAAAGTCGCCAGGGGCTTATTAGCATGCGCATGCCCCCTTATGGTAAACTCACCCTGTTGTCCGCCTGGCACGCGCGCTGTGGGGTGGAGCGCAGACACCACACTGTGGAGGAAGCATGCTAACGCTGATCGAAAAAGTGGTATTCATCCTGGCGGTTCTCGCCTCGACGTATGCCGCCTACCGCGCCGCCGACAGAATCGTCCGCATTATTCGCCGCGGGCACGGCCAGGTGGACTGGGGGACGGTGCGCCGCAGGTTGGCCGCCGTGGCGGTCAAGACCGTCCTCTTCCTGCCCGTGTTTCGCTTCCGCTTCTGGCCCAGCCTGTTTCACAGTTTTGTCGCCTGGGGTTTCATCTATTATCTGCTGGTCAATCTTGCCGACGTCCTGCGCGGTTTTATCCCCGGTTTCACCCTCCTCGGCCACGGCCTGGCCAGCGACCTGTATCGCCTGGGCGGCGATCTGCTCAGCGTGGCTGTCCTGGCAGGCATGCTGGCGCTGATCGCCAGGCGCTTCCTCCTGCGCCCCCCGACGCTGACCACCCGGGAGGACGTCCTGCTGCATCCGCAGGCGCGCGCCGGCATCCGGCGGGATTCAGCCATCGTCAGTGCGTTCATTTTGGTGCACGTCGGCTCGCGCTTCGTCGGCGAATCG
>JAQUAE010000228.1 GCA_028687395.1 Anaerolineales bacterium
TGGTCAGGGCGTACCCGACCACCCCCAAGGCCACACCCCATTCCACGAGATTCGGCGTGTACTTTCCCGGCTCGAGCTGGTAGAGCGTACCGGGCGTGTAGGACAGCGGGACGAACAGGCCGGTGACTGTTGTGTTCCAGCGATTGCTGATCACGCCGAGCATGGCCGCCAGGGCGCCGAAGACCAGGTTGACGGGTTTACGGTTAGCGCGCGGCCACAGGAAGAGGACCGCGGGGATAGCGATGCCCAGTATGATCTCCCCCACCCAGAAACCGAAGTTATAGGGTGTTTGCTGGTTGAGCAGGTAGAGTGATTGGCTGACCGCCGGCGTGCGCCCGTAATAGGTGACGGCTGCCAAATCCCAGAACTTGAGGTAGGCGTAGACGACCAGGGTAAACCCGCTGAAGCGAGCGATGGTGCGCAGGATGGGATAGGGAACGGTCTCCCTGCGCGTGATCCAACCGATGACCACCGCCAGCGCCATGGTCAGCGCTGGCCCGACGGCAACCGCGGAGAGGATGAACATGATGGGCATGCTCGGTTTGAACCAGATCGGGCGGGATTTCACGATGCCGTAGGTCGCACCCAGGGAGGACTGGTGCAGCAGCGAGACGAGCAACCCCAGGAGCGCCAGGGCCGGGGCGAACTTGTGCAGGAAGGCGGCCACCTGGCGCACCCACGGCCAGCGATCGAAAAATTTGACCTCCACGATCACTGGCAGGAATTCCAGAATCATAATGGTCAGGTAGATGGTGATGCACCAGGTGATTTCCCACAATACGGAGTGGACGTTCCAGTAAACCCAGGGATGCCAGAAGCGGTCGGGGCGGCCGATGTCCATGACCAGGGTCAGGAGCGCCGAGGTATAGCCCGTAAAGCCGACCAGCACAGCCAGGCGGACGATGGCATGGTACTGCTTCAAGCCGAAGAGGTAGACAATGGCCGAGAGGGTGAAAGCGCCTGCTCCCAGGGCGATCGCGGATAGATCGATGGTGATCCACAGCCCCCAGGGCACCGAATCGCTCATATTGGTCAGCACCAGGCCTTTGGAGAAGACTTGAACGGCGGTCACCAGGCCAATGACCAGGCACAAGCCCAGGAATGCCAGCCAGGCAATCAAGCCGGGGTTGAGCGAGAGCTGGCGGCGGGCGAGGCTGAATGCGCTCATGTTACAAGCCCTCCTTGGGCGGGATGTACAACACGTTGGGGTTCGTCCCCAGGTCCTCACGCAGGACGAAGGTGGCGTTCTTGGCGATTTCTTTGGAAATCGGGCTGTTTGGGTCGTTGAGGTCGCCGAAGAGGCGCGCTCCCACCGGGCAGATGTTGACGCACGCCGGGGTGGCCTCGCGACTCTTGCCGGGGGTCTGGCCTCTCTTCAGGCCAGCGTCGATACGATGCATGCAGAAGGTGCATTTCTCGACTACGCCTCTCGGGCGGCGCTCCACTTCGGCGATGCCCCAGGTGGGGATGAAGGCGTTCTCGTCAGTGCGCGCTTCCCAGTTGAATTTGCGGGCGTCGTAGGGGCAGGCCACCTCGCAATACCGGCAGCCGATACAACGATCGTAATCCATGACCACCAGGCCATCTTCGCGATGGTAGGTGGCGCGTACCGGGCAGACTTCCACGCAGGGAGCGTGCTGGCAGTGCAGGCAAGGACGGCTGAAAAAGAAGGTGCGCCCTGAGGTGGTCTTTTCCTTGACGACCAGGTTCCAGGGCTTGTCGGGGGCGACGTCGTTGGTCGCCGCACAGGCGCGCAGGCAATACTCGCAGCCGATGCATTTATCCAGGTTGATCAGCATCCCCCAACGGTGGGTGTTAGTGGCGTGACCGGGGAGCTCTTCGTCTCCTTCGATCTGGCGTTGTTTGAGAGTCGAAAAGGGAGAGAGGGCGCCCACGGTCAACGCCTGGGCGACGACGACCGATCCCGCAGCGGTGGCCGCCACGGTCAGGAAATCCCGCCGGGTGAGCTCCAGCCTAACTTTTTTCTTGGCCATCTTCGTCTTCCTCGACGATGCGGATGCCACGGCTGACGACCCAGGCAGCCGCGCCGCCGGTCATCAGGCCGATGATGGCGCCCTGAGCAAGGCCGGTGTACAGGCGCACGGTGCTGCGCGACTCCAGGGTGGCGATCTGCTCCTCCTGTTCCTGGACTTTCTGCTTCAAGGTTTCGGCGTCCATGTCCTTCACTTCAGCTACCTCGCCGCTCAGCTTGATGATCTCGGCGCGTGAGTGCACCGTGTCCTGGTGACAGCCGATGCAGGCTTCCGAGCCGACCGTGAAGGTGTGCCCGGTGGGGACGAGGCCTTCGATGGGGTTGCCGCTGCGCGGGCCGGTGTACATGTGGCAGTTGCTGCACTCCAGACCGGCGCTGGCGTGTGTGCCGTGGGTGAAGCCCTCCCCCATGTCTTTGTGACAGTTGGTGCACAGTGCCGTGACGGACTCGGCTTTGGGGGTCTGCGAATGGGGGTCGTGGCAGGCCTGGCACTGGATGCCGGCTTTGACGTGTGGGCTGGCGCGCCACTCGTCGGTGCTGGTCTTATGGCAGGTGGCGCACAGGTCAGCGTTAGGCTTCACCGGCATGGGTTGTTCAGGGTGATCTGGCTGGAAGGCGCCGTGGCAAGATTCACAGGTCACGCCTTCTTCCACGTAGTTGCCGGTGTTCGGGTCATAACCTGTGGTGTGGCAGGCGAGGCAGGTGGTTCGCGACCCGAGCTTGGTCCAATCCTGTTGAAAGATGGGGGAAGAAAAGGCCAGGGCGTGGCGGGTGGTTTGCCAGTTGGCGTGGATGTCCTTATGACAATTGCCACACGCCTGGGATCCGGCGTAGCCGGTAGCCTGGGAGGCGGGATGGGGGGCAGGCGCGGCGGATGCCGGTTGAGAATACCCCGCTGCCGCTCCGAGGAGCACGAAAAGCAAGAAGATACACACAAAGACGAGCTTCGTCAACAACTGGGGGTTGTGCTTCAAACGGGACATCATTATCCTCTCCGATTGGGGTATTCGTCCTAGTCAATAATGCCCAAATATTTGCCTCCTGATATTCAATTCTAGGGTAAATTCACAAAAACAATAGTAAATAATGTCATTATCGAAAATGACGGATGTAATCATTCCCCCTATCACCTGCAAGGCTTGGGGCGGGTAGACGTAGTGCCTCATAATAAAATGTTACTTTGAGATGGGCGGCGTGGGGGCGCCAGCGGGTATAATGTCCTGAATCGAGATCGCCCAATCCATGAAACGAAAAATCAAGGGGATGATGAATCATGAGCGAGATACCTGAGGATTTCCGAACCATGAAGGTAGGCGAGAGGTTGCGGGCGCTACGCATGGAGAGGAAGCTTTCCTTGCGCGGCCTGGCGCGCAGCAGCGGGCTCTCGACCAACGCCCTGAGCATGATCGAACGCGACCGTACCTCGCCCTCGGTGAGCACGTTGTACAAGATCTCCGAGGCCCTGGGTGTGCCCATCACCGCCTTCTTCCGGGTGGAACCCGAACGGAATAAGGTGGTATTTCGCAAGGCCGATGAACGCTCCCGGATTCCCTTCAAGCGCGGGGACTGGGAGGGACTGGGCGGCGAGGCGTTCGTTGGCGGCCTGGAGCCCTTCCTGGTCACGCTGGAAGCCGGCGCGGGCAGCGGCCCCTATCCCATGCTGCACAGCGGACACGAGTTCGTGCTTTGCCTGGAGGGGGACCTGGAATACGAGGTGGATGGGCAGCATTACCTCCTGGACGAGGGTGATAGCCTGATCTTCGCCGCCCAGATGAAGCACCGCTGGCGCAATCCCGGCAAGAGGCTGACCCGGGCGGTCATCGTGATCAGCGGCTTCCAGCAAGGCGAGCGGCCCAGCGAATTTCACCTCACCCCGGGCAAGGACGAAGATGGCTAGCCTGGCGGCAACGCCGCCCACATCAGGACGGCGGAATATTTTCACCTCGTGCTATAATCGGTGCGTCTGCCAGGAAGCGCAACTCGCTGCTATGGGACGACGAGGGCCTGGTTTGCCAGGTTGGCGGGACTATAGCGGGCGGGTGGCTCGCTCTCCCCGGGTGGCGAGCGATCGACTTGAACGAACGTCGCCCAATGCCAGGAGCACTGGGCGATTATTCTTATCACGCGTGGAGCGATTATGTACAAGACACACACC
>JAQUAE010000229.1 GCA_028687395.1 Anaerolineales bacterium
GGCCGCTGCAGCCAGGTAGCCACCGCATCTGGGTCACGGCGAGCAGGCCGGATGGCACCCAGGTCACCAGCCCGGTGGTGCAGATCACCGTCGAAGCCGGGTTGCCATGAAAGTATCAGGCTGAGACAGTCTTATGGTCCCAGCCTGATTTAGTGCGCTCAGGTTGCTTTCCCTACCTGTTCAAGTGCAGATCTAGGCAGGGGGTTGAGAATCGATGCTAGGGCAGCACGGTGAACAGGCTGCCGCTGCCGCGACCGTAAACATCAGGGAAGTAGAACTCCTGCGCAGTGGGCGGGATAGTCTTGAACTCGCCGGGCGTCATCACCTGGACCAGGTACGAATACACGTAGGTCCCCGCGGGCAGGTAATCCGCCGAGAGGGTCACCTTTTCGTCACGCAGCTCGACGTGATCGAAGTACCACCAGCCCCAGCCACTGGTAGCCAGGTCTTTCCATGAGTACTGGTTGGGCGTCTCATTTTGCGGACTGGTTTTGAGGGACTGGTCGATGGGCTCCAAACCTGCCGGCAAGGGATCGTCGACCACCACGTAGTGCAGGTCGTGAGGCACCACTAACGTGATTCTGGCGACCAGCACCTCCCCAACGTGAGCTTCTTCCGCCAGCTCGTTCTGCTCATCATTGGTGTAGTAATTTCTCGAGACGACGATCCCGCGGTCGAGCGCCTGCACCTGCTCGACCGGCAGGGAAACATCCATATACGCTGTGTAGTACAGGTTGCCCGAACCGGCGCCTTTGACAAAAGCAACCTTGTTGGCCTGCTCACGCAGCAGCTCATTCACGTCTATGCGCTTTTCTTTGGCATCGTCAATCGTTTCCGGCGATACCGATCCACTCAGCACTTCCTTCCCGTTCACCGCTAACCCATAGTCGTAACGCGCCCCTCGCTCCCCGCTGGCCAGCATCCAGTTCACCAGCGCCATCAACGACCAGGCCGTCTCTTGCGTGCCATTCCAGTGCCCGCGTGTGCGGTGGCTCATCAACCAGCGCGCTGCGTTGGCGTTGAGCAGGTTTTCGGGATCGATCTGGCTGAGCATAGCCAGGATGACGGCAGTGGTGCGCGTGTCGGTGTTCCAGTTCCACACATCCTCGCTTTCCTCCTCCCAATGCGTGCCGCCCGCTGAGAGGATCGCTGCCGAGCTCAGGTCCGAGAGCAACGTCTGGATGCGCTCGTCTCTCGGGTCGATCTGGTACAGGGTGTTCGCCAGGAAGGCACGGGCGAAATAACTCATCCCCAGCCGCTCGTCGAAGAGCTGCACCGACTTGCTGGCGTCGGCCTTGCCCGCCCGAGCCAGGACGTATAGGATGAATGCCTGGCGATTACGCAGGGTCGGTTCCCTCAGCCCCGTCTTGGGCAGCAACTGAGTGACCAGGTAGCGCTCGCCGCGCTGCAGCATGCCTTCGTCGACGGTGTAGCCCGCCTGTTGCGCCTCCAGCAAGCCCAGCACGACGTAAGCGCTGGTCATGGGGTGACTTTTGTCCCGGCTCCACCAGCCCCAGCCGCCGTCGGCGTTCTGCCAGTTGACCAGGCGTTGCAAGGTGATGTTGACCTGCTGGCCGATTCTGGCCGCCATTTGCGCATCTTCTTTACCGTCGGCCTTCAAGGCGCGCAAGTACATGAGATTGGGCAAGAAGCGTGAGATGGCTTGCTCGACGCAGTCGTAAGGGTAATCCTCCAGGTATTGCAACCCGTCGGTCATGCCGGCTGCCAAAGAGGGCGCGAGCTGGATGGTCAGGTTGCCATCGGCGGACTGCATCATCTCCGGAATACGGATAGCTTCGATGCGCACGCCCTGATCCGCCATGACGCCGGAGGTGCCCACCGTCTCGTGGGCCTCAAAGCGATATACCGGGATGCCCTGCTTGTCAAGCGTACCGACCGGCGGGCGGCTGGCGTCGCGGTAACCACCGCCCTCGGCGCTCACCACCAGGTCCACCCGTGTGGCGTCCGGGTTGATGTTCACTTCCCAGGTGACATACGCCTGGCTGTTAGCGGCGATTTCCAATACCTGCATGGCGTCGCCTTCAACGCTGAAGCCCTTGCCTTCAAGGCGTACCGAGACGTTCAGCGTCTCGTCGCTGTTGTTATGCACCGCGCTGCCCAACCTGGCTTTATCCCCGACGATGAAAAAGCGCGGTGTTTGCGGGCGCACCAGGAGTGGCTTGCTGCTCACCAGGTCGTGGGTAGCCTGCCCGACACGGGTGTCCTTGGAGACGGCGCGGGCATCCATGCGCCAGGTGGTCAGGTTATCGGGCAACGTCACGCTCACCGAGGCTTCTCCGGTTGGCGAAGTCACCAGGTGCGCCTCCCAGAAGGCGGTGTCGGGGAATTCCTCACGCACCTCGATAATACCCAGCTCGCCTTCGCCCTTGCCGCCGCCGGCGCCCATTGCCTTCCCCTCAGCCAGCCCCTCGGTGATGAAAGCATTGAACTCCTCCAGGCTCACCACGATCGGCACCGAGGTCCACACCCCCAGGCTGCGCGAAGCGTAGAAGTAGTCGAGCAGAGGGGGCGCGTTTGGATCGCGCAGTGAAAGGGTAGCCAGATCGGTCAACGCCAGGGAGACTTCTGCCTGGACAGGATTGCCATCCATGTCGCGGGTGGTGACGGTGTAACGCACCTGATCGCGCGGCCCGGCCTGCTCCCGGTCGGGCTGGAGGCTCATCCGGAGCTGCTGCGCCTGGGTATCAACCTTGAGCTGCGCCACACCCATTTTGAAGTTCGGCCGGGGGTTGGTTTCGTCGACGCCCTTGACGATCACCACCGACAGGTAGACGTTGGGCGCCATCTGGGCGTCCACCGGTAGCTTGTAAATCGTACTGTTAGATTCCAGCTCGATGACCTCGTGCTGCTGGATGCGCCCGCGCTCCACCGTAACCAGGGCGTAGGCCTTCCCCTGGAAGGGCGAGGCGATCAGCAACTCGGCGGTCTCGCCGGGGAGATAGCTATCCTTGTCCGCGATAAGCTTGAAGCCGCGATCGTTGGTCTGCTGCCAGGGGACGTACTCATCGCCAGCCACCCACATATACGCGGCAGACACAGCTTGATTGCCGGAGGCATCCCTGGCGGTGACCCGGGCAGCGAATACCCCACCATTCGCCGGGGTGAAGCTCACCCGGGCCAAGCCGTCAGCGTCCATCAGCACCCCAGTAAAGCTGGCGACAGGGATCTCCTGGACGCTGGAGGTCCACTTGACCCGCCCTTGCGCGTCCTGCTCCTGCACGCTGTGCCAGCGCCTCTCGAGGATTTCCACATCCACGAGCTGTTCCGGTAATGGCGTTCCATCCCAATCGACGCTGATGATCTCGAAGGTTTGTTCCTCGCCCACCTGGCCAACATAGCCGAGCGAGCGCACGCCGGGGTAGACTGCGCTCTTGTGCACACGCAGGCTGTCCCGGCTGGTCACCGGATTCCCGGAGATATCCATTACTGTGGCCTCGAAGACGAACATCCGGCTGGTGGGCGCGTCGAGCAGATCGGCGAGCAGGGTGAGGCTGAGGGCGCCGGTGGCATCTAACTGCCCTTCCCCCTCGGCGATGATCTTGCTGGCATAGAACTCTTCCTGGCCCGGGCCGTAGACATCCTCCTGGAGATCGGCAAAGGAGAAGCGGGCGAGATCGCCGTCCTGACCGAAGGTGTAAGGCAGGCTGGCCAGGCTCCATCTCACCGGGCTGCCGGCCACCGCGCCCCCCGAGTAATACTCGGCCTGTACCGTCGCAGTGAAGGAGGCGCCAGCGAGGACGTCCTCTTCAGCCACTTCGGCCGAGACCATGAATTCGGGCTTGCGATATTCGGCGACGTCGAAGCTTACTGTGCCAATGGCAAATTCGCTGCCGGGAAACGCGACGCTGATAGCGTAATTGCCCAGGCGCGCGTTCTGATCCAACGTGAACTCGCCCGAGAAGCTGCCATATTGCGTCAGGGTCAGGGTCTCCTCGGCGACGACCTCCTCGAAATTGCTGATGGTCACTCGCGCTTCTTTCAGATCAGGAAGGGAGTATTTCAGGTCATCGTCCAGGCGGAGGATGCCTTTGTAGTACACCGGCTGGCCCGGTCTGTACACCGGCCGGTCGGTGTAGATATACGCCACCGGGCGGTTGGGCGGGGCGTAGTAGTCGCTCCAGA
>JAQUAE010000003.1 GCA_028687395.1 Anaerolineales bacterium
ATGAGCTGATCGACACGCGCATTCGTTACTTTCGCGCCCTGCGCCTGCTTCAGCATACCAACCAGCACACGGTCAGGACCATCATGAACATCCAGCGCGACCACGTGAATTTCCCCAACTCGATTTGCAACCACGCCGAGGGTTTGATGGGCCCCCTGGAGCGTGAGAAGACCATCAACGCCATGGTGATGGATCTAACCGCGCGGGTGATGCACTTCGCCTGGGGGAATCCCTGCGTCAACCAGTATCACATGATCTACCTGGAGAATGGTTGATAGTAGCTTCACAAAGCGGGGGCGGCAAGGGAAGCAGATCGCAGCGGGGTGGCTCGCTTACATCTTCGCCAGCAAATCCCTCTTTTTCTGGGCGAACTCTTCTTCGGTAAGCACGCCCTGCTTGCGTAACTGGTCCAGTTGAGCGATCATGGCGGGGACGTCTTGCTCTGCCGGTTTTACCGGTCGCACATCACGGTCATCGAACTCCATGCGCTCCTTGGCGTTTAGCATGGCGATCTTGAAGGCGATGGGATCGTCGATGCGCTTGAACAGGTTGACGCCCAGCTCGCTGGCGGTCAGAATCTCGATATCCCCATACCCGAACGTACGGCCGACGAAGGATTGCATCATCTTGACGTCGTTGACCTTCTCCAGGGAAGAATCGGTGATGTTCTTGTTGATGATTCCCGCTATCTGCATCACCCGACGGTTGGTGACGATGTACTGGCGGTTACTCCATAGCAGGATGTCCCGTGTCATCGTGACTGCCGGAATGAGGATCAGGATGAAACCAACCGCGACGATCAAGGGGGTGAAGGGAGGGAAGGAGAGGGATAAGATCACGGTCGCAGCCAGGAAGATCAGGATCAGGAAGATCTCCAGGAAGATGGAGCTAAACAAGATAAACCAATGTTGCCTGGCAGTCAGGAGGATCTTTTCGTGTTCACCTAGCAGGCTTTGCAAGTAACTGTTCGCCATTGGAGGTCTCCTTCTTGGAAATGGTTTCAAGCACACGTCTGTCTACGTGTGAGACAGCCTGTCACGGGCTATGCAGGTTGGCCTTTCGCTCCAGGCGTTGCAGGCGATGCTCCAGTTGAGCGCGGTAGCCTGCCAGTTTTGGCGCCGGCGCTGCCTGCTCTTCTATTATCTCCATGGCGGATTGCGCCCAGTGTAGAGCCTGAGCATAATCCTTCTCGTGATGTTCGTAGTATTTGGCCAATTCGATGAACGCTTCCAGGTCATTATACTCTGCGGATTTCATCCACAGTTCGACTGCCATCGTCAACTCCCTGCGGCGTTTGCGCAGAAGCGCTAGGTTACGCACGGCTGCCAGCCAGTACGTCTTCGGGAGGTCATGTTCCAACGCTTGTAAGTAAAGGCTGGCTGCGGCGCTGGCGTCGCCCATGGCTTCGAATAGACGGGCGATGGAAAGCAAGTCCAGGCCGTTTTCATTACCCTCGTGCAGCGGGTCTGAGAGTAGCCGGGCGGTATGCGCGAAAAGGGACACCATGGAGAGCACGTCCATGGCATTGTGATAGAACACGCGTTTCAATGGGCCTGCCTCCCCGAAGCGCAGGTAATCGAAGTAGATCTGGGGGATCATCCAGCCGGGGATATCCTCCTCATCGCGCACGAAACCGAGAATATGTTGCTCAAGGGCGCCTAGCGTCCGGCTGGGCAGGCGTTCGCTCCACAACCGGCGCGACAGGTGGAGCAGGTCGACGTGGAAGTACGCCATAAATGGCGATTGCCAGCCGTGGCTCCGGTAACGTGTGGTCAGGATGGGCAAGTCGAAGGCTTTGCCGTTAAAAGTGACCAGGCCGCTGCACGGGGCGAGGAACTGCTCCAGGGCGAAGAGCTGCGCCGGTTCTTCCTGCGGGTCGCGCATGAAGAATTGCTTTAGGACATATGTCCCGTTCTCGAAGCGGCCGGCGCCGATGAGGAAAGCAAACGTACCTGTCCCGCCGGATAAGCCGGTTGTTTCCGTATCGATAAAGGCGAGGGCCTCTGGCGAGAAATCCCCCAGCTCGCTGAGACCCGCCCAGGATAGGATGCGCTCGGAGGCGGCAGGCAATCCCAATCGGCTGCGCCCGTGGGGCTGCTCCAGGGGGTAGCGTTTTTCGACCACCAGGCACTCACCAACGGGCGTCTCCACCACCTCGCCCTCGAGCAACGCTTCCAGGCTGGGGGGAGGCGCGGGTTTGTCACTGGCGAGCTTGGCGGGCCCGACCTGAACTCCAAGCGACTTAAGTTTATCCGCAAGGCTTGGCATGGCAATCATCCGCAGGAATTGCGATCAGGGCAATTTTATCCCCATTATGCCATCCAGGATGGCCAGTGTTTCCGCTTTGCCGCCCTTACCATTCTCCCCTCCTGGCCCAACGCAGGAAGGGCAGCCATCCTGGCAGGCGCAGGCAAGGATAGTCTCGCGGGCGGCCGAGAGCAGCTCGGGATAGATTTCGTACACCTGGTTGCTCAAGCCGATGCCAGCCGGAACCTGGTCGTAGATCAAGATGACAGGTTGACCTTCGGCCAGCGTGGACTGCGGGTCGCTCAGCACGCCGATATCGCGCGCGTCGCACATCAGGTAGAGCGGCGCCAGATGGCCGATCAGGTATGCCATGCCGCCCATGCCGCTGCGCACGCGCACAGCGTTTTCCGCCCGGCGATGGCAAGCGGGACAAAGCGTGAGCAGGTTGTCCAGCCTGTTCGCCAGTTGCGGGTCGCTGAAGTTACGAAAGGGCGAAATGTGGTGGACGTCGTGTTCCCGGCCGCTTTCGGGCATCCCGCAGATACGGCAGCGGTACCTATCCCTGGCGCGCGCCTGTAAGCGCAATGCTTTCCATTGGGAGCCATATTCGTTCGGGTCGTTCTTCCAGGCATTTTGCTGGCGCAGTCTCTCAACCAATTCCTCACCAAGCGTTATCCAGCAAGCGCTTGTTTGCAGCTCGGTGGCAGGCATATCCAGTGGGCAGGTCTCGATCAGCTCACGCGGCTCCCAACGCATCTTCTTGTACCCCGTCACCTGCGAATGAACGATGATTTCTCCATATCCGATGGGCGTCTCTGCCCCTTCGCATTGCAGCAGCCTTTCGTATAGCTTTTCGGCCAGCGTTATTTGCGTTTGTTGCTGCGCTTCGGTGTAATAATCGTAGCTGGACTGGCATAGATGTGCTATCCCTTCTTCCAGGTCCAGGGTTTCTACCTGGTAGGGTGTGGCTTCGTGAAGGTAGATCGCGCCCGGGTGAACCATCCAGTGTGCGCTGAGGTAGTCGACCGTACCGATGGTCGCCTGGCGTCCTGCCTGGTCGAGGAGCAGTTGGACGGTTTGTGGCGAGGCGCTGCGTAAGGACACCGCCTGGGCAGGATATTGGTCCGCCATCCAATAATAGTGGTCCTTGGAGAAATGCAATTGGTTCCCCTGTGTGAGCACATCCAGAATTTCCTGTGCATCTTGCGCCTCCACCCGGCCGAATCCCTCCTTAAGATGAAAGGGCAGCTCAAAGGCGGCGCAGCGTAGGTGGTTAAGCAGGATGAGCAGGTTGTCCGGGTTGAGCAAGGCTTTCTCAGGCGAGCGGCCGAAGAAGTAATCCGGGTGGCGAGCGAGATATTGGTCCAACGGGTCGGAGCTGGCGATTAGTACAGCCACGGATTCCTCGTCGTTCCGGCCAGCCCTGCCTGCTTGCTGCAAGGTGGCGGCAATTGAACCGGGGTAACCGGCGAGCACGGCGGCGTTCATCCGGCCGATATCGATGCCCAATTCCAGGGCATTGGTAGCGATCACCGCGCGCACTGCGCCGGTTTTCAAGCCGCGCTCGATGCTGCGGCGTTGACCCGGCAGGTATCCGGAGCGGTAACCGCGCACTAAGGATTCAGCTTCATGGCTTGTTTGACTGGCAGGTTCCCCAGCCATGCTCTGTTGCAGGAAGGCGAGGATTAGCTCGACCGTGCGCCGCGAACGTCCGAAGATGATAGCCTGCACGTCGTACGCCAGCAAGTCACTGCCCAGACGGATGCTCTCCTGGATCACGCTGCTGCGCAAGCCCAGTTCCGAGTTGACAATGGGCGGGTTATAGAACAAGAAGTGTTGCGCGCCGCGCGCTGAACCGTCCTCGCTGATCAGGTTGAACGGCTCTTCCACCAGGCGCTGCGCCAGGTCGACAGCGTTGCCAATCGTTGCTGAGGTCAGGATGAAGCGCGGTCTGGCGCCGTAATGCTGGGCGATGCGCTTCAGGCGGCGCAGCACGTTGGCCACGTGCGAGCCGAACACCCCACGATAGATGTGAACTTCATCGAGGATTACGAAACTCAGGTTGCTGAAGAAATCCGCCCAGTTGGTGTGATGGGGCAGGATGCCGGTGTGGAGCATATCAGGGTTGCTGAGCAGGATGGACGCCTGGTTGCGTATTTGTTTGCGGGTGTTGGTGGGCGTATCGCCATCGTAAATTCCCCAGCTCATGCCGGCTTGCCCGGAAGAGTCCTCGTTCAAGGAGCCGAGAAGCAGCCGCAGCGTGCTGGCTTGATCCTGGCTCAAAGCCTTGGTCGGGAAGAGGTAGAGGGCACGCGCCTCTTGGTTGCGCAGCAGGTTGTCGATGACTGCCAGGTTGTAGCACAGCGTCTTACCGCTGGCGGTGCCGGTGGAGACGATGACATTCTCGCCGCGCTGCAAGCGCTCCCAGGCTTCAGCCTGATGGCTATACAATTCGACCAGCCCCATTTGCCTCAGGGCGCTAGCCAGGCGTGGGTGCACACCAGCGGGAATGGGCGCGTGGCGTGGCTGGCGCGCCGGCGTGGTGCGCCAGGCCACGATATTCTCGCTGACCGTGGGATCGGACTTCCAATGTTCTAGCAGGCGGGATATTGACATCTACTTCGTTAATTGGGCGAGAATGAGAATTTTAACTTGTCGTCTATTGCTTCCGCTCTGACCGAGATAGGGGTCATGCATTCCTCCACCGGCTCAAAATCACTTGCCTCGCCAGCCTGCGGGGGCATTTCGGGAAGCCTGGAGGCGTAATCCAGGAGCAATTCGATCTCACCGCTAATAATTGGAGGTGACTCGAGCTTGGCTATCTCGCGTCACCACCAATTTTAACCGTTTTATTTGCTGTGGGAGGGAATGGCTCACTCGGCAGTGATCGCCCGGATCTCTGCGTAGAGACCTTGCAGGCGGGTGTATATCTTCTTGTAAACCCTGTGGTAGAGCTCATGATATAACGCTTGGTGTGCCGGGTTGGGTTCGAATAATTGCCCGGGGCGCGTCATGGCGGCTACCGCGGCCGGGTAATCCGGGTGAAAGCCCAGCGGTACCGACGCAACCAACGCCGCACCGAGGGCAGAAGCCTCGTACAGGTGAGAGCGGGAGGCGGGCAGCCCGAAGATATCTGCGGTGATTTGCATGGCGGCGTCACTCTGGCTGCCGCCACCCACCACGCGCAGCGCTTTGATGGGGATGCCGCTGCGCCGGGTAGTTCGCTCAGCGCCTTCGCGCAAGGCAAATCCCAGCCCTTCCAGAATTGCCCGGTAGAGGTGGGCGCGGGTGTGCACGTCCCCGAAGCCAATGATCGCTCCACGCGCCTCCGGGCCGGGGAATCTCAATCCCGGGGACCAGTAAGGCTGCAGAATCAGGCCGTGCGCACCCGGCGGTGCAGAGGCGACCAACTCGTCGAACAGGGCTTCTGCCTCTGCTCCGATAGCCTTAGCCATTTGCTGCTCGCGGAGGCCAAATTCCTGCTTGAACCAGCTCACCATCCAGAAGCCGCGATAGATCTGCAACTCCAGGCTGTAAGCGCCCGGGATGGCTGCTGGGTAAGGTGGGATAAGGGGGATGATTTCCAGGTAGCGCTTATGGGTGGTGTTGATAGTGGCGGTGGTGCCATAGGAGAGGCAAGCGAGGGAAGGTTCAAGGCAACCAGCACCGATCACCTCGCAGGCTTTATCTGCCGCAGTTGCGATGAGCGGCAAGCCAGCCGGGATGCCCGTGGCGCTGGCTGCTGTGGGGGTGATCTCGCCCAACTGATCGCCTTGAGGGACCAGGTCCACCAGCAGGTGCGGGTCGATGGGAACAGCTTGCCATTTCCAATCCCAGGGTTTGGACCACCGTTGGCGTTTGTAATCGAAGGGGATGTAACCCACCTGGCAACCCACCGAATCGACGAATTCCCCCACCAGGCGCTGGGTCAGGTAACCGGAGAGGAACAGGTATTTGTGGGTGTCCTTCCAGACCTGCGGTTGGTAGGTGCTGATCCAGTTGGCTTCCGCTTCAGCCTGGAGATAGCTCACTGTGGACGTCATGCCTGAGAGGCGAAAGACCAATCCCCACAGCCCGCCGACTGGCTTGAACTTCGCCGTTCGGCGCTGATCTAACCAGACGATCGCCGGGCGCAGGGGGTTGCCGTCTTTGTCCACGTTAATTACCGTGCTGCGCTGCGTGGTCAACGCGACCCCTGCCAGGCGATCGCGCAGGGTGGCGCCCTGCGCCCAAAGTTGCTGGCACGCCTGGCAGAGCGCCTCCCAGTACACACTGGGGTTCTGCTCCGCCAAGCCAGGCGCGGAAGAGACGTAAGGTTCAATAGGCAGACGCGCCTTGGCTACTGCTTCCCCCCGGGCGTCGAACAGCAGCGCCCGCACCGATTGGGTGCCGGCGTCGATGGCGAGAATTAAATCTTTGCTCATAGGCTGCCTGAAAGATCAGAGTTCCGGGTGTGGGCGCGGCGCGTAGCTGCGCTGCCACAAGCGAGTGTAGTCGTTGACCTCCGCCTCCCAGCGGGCGTCGTCCCAGGCAAGCTCGGGCTGGGCGATGGCGCGCAGCCTGGCGAGATGGGCGAGACCGCCTTCCGGCAATTGAATGCCCAGGCGCGTGCGCCGTAATAGCAGGTCATCCAGGTGCACGACGCCCTCCTCTCGTGCGGCATAGCGCAATTCACCCCACAAGGTGGGCAAGCCTAGAATGGAGGTCAATTCTTCCTGGTTGGCGGCGGCGATGACGGCTGGCGCCTCGCGGCCGTATCTCCCCAGGATGCGCAACCGCGATAGCCTGGAGAGCTGCCCGGGTACGGTATCTTCGGGAAGTGGGGGGTTGAGCACGCGCTTGTGCGGGTCGAAGCGGGGATAGCCGGGCAGCGAACTGCGTATAGACGTGAGAGCATTGTGCGCCATCAGACGAAAAGTGGTCAACTTGCCTCCAGTGATGGTCAGCAAGCCCTCCTCAAAACAAATGACATGTTCGCGGGTTTCCTTCGATGGGTCGCTCTTTCCTGAGTCGGCCACGCAGCGGATGCCGGAATAGGTGCTCAAGACGTCCTTCTCCGAGAGCTGCAGATCGGGGAAGGTGTGCTCCAACCAGGTCATCAGGTAGGTGTGCTCGGCAGGGCTGATCGCCGGGTTTGTGGCCAGCGCCGCGCTGTGCTCCACGTCGGTCGTGCCCACTACGGTAACCCCCTCCCAGGGAAAGGCGAACACAAAGCGCCCATCTGCGGGGTGCATACAGGACACAGAACGGGTGAGGGGGAGCGTCGTAAATGGGAAGACAAGGTGGCTGCCACGCAGCTTGCGCAGCCGGGGCAGGGTCTTGCCCCGCCCTGGTAACGAGCCTCCCGGGCAAAGTTCGTCTGCCCAGGCGCCTGTGGCGTTGATCACCATGGGGGCGTGGATTGCTAGGCTGCGCCCTTTGCCCTCCGGGGTGTCGTCCTGAATGGCTACGCCACGTACCCTGCCGTCTTTCAGGCGCAGCAAGTGGGTCACGCGAGCGTAGTTGAGTGCTCTGCCGCCCGCCTCCACTGATTCCCGGATGATGCGGATTACCAGGCGGGCGTCGTCAGTCGTGGCGTCGAAGTAACGGTAGCCGCCTCTCAGCCCGTCCTCTTTGAGTTGTGGGCAGAGCTCCCGCAGGTCATAGGGGTCATAATAACGGTGCCCCCATTTCAAGGCGAGCATGTCGTACAGCGTCAGCCCTATCCCGAACGTCCACCAAGGCATGGAATCCGCCCGGTAAGTGGCCAGCAGGAAGCCCAGGGGATTGATCAGGCCGCGGCCTTCCTTCAGGAGGCGTTCCCGCTCGCGGACACACTCGATGGTCAGCTTGACTTGTCCGTTCTTCAGGTAGCGAAAACCGCCATGCACGAGCTTGGAAGAGCGGCTGGAGGTGCCAGCAGCGAAGTCGTGTTTTTCCAACAACAGGGCGCGCAGACCGGCATGTGTGGCTTCGCGCAGTATGCCCGCCCCGGTAATCCCCCCGCCAATGATGAGTAAATCCCAGGGTCCTTCCAGCTCCGACCAGGTGCGATCACGCCAACCCGCTTCCCACATGTCGTTCCTCCTGGCTGTCTCAGATGAGCTTACCCGGATTCATCAAGTCGTCCGGATCCATGCATTCATGTAGCACAGCCAGCATCTTCATCCCCACAGCACTTTTTTCGTAGGAGAGATAGGGAGCGTGGTCAACGCCCACGCCGTGCTGGTGAGAAATCGTACCACCCTCCTTGACGATGACCAGGCTTGCAGCCCGCTTGATGGCTTGCCAGCGCTCCAGGGTCGCCGCCGGGTCGGCGGCGCGCGGAAAGATGAAGGTAGTATAGACGTTTGCTCCGGTTTCGTAGATGTGGGAAACGTGGGTGAAGGCCAGAGCTTGCTGGTTCTGCTCTTCCATAGTCGCGCAAATCGCAGCTTGCACCCGCGCGGCAAGCACAGGTGCTTGCTCCCAGGTCGTTGCCGTTTCGATCGTGTCGAGCGCGTAGCCGAGCTCCCAGAGCGTGTTGCGCATGTATGGCGTGCGGAACTGGTTCTTCTTCCACATTTTGCCGATCCATTGCCCCACCAGCAAACCACGACAGGCGACCAGGAGCGACTTTAGCCGTGACAGGCTCTGCTGGGCGGTGCGCGTCTCGCCTGCAATGGCATAGACTAACAGGCAGCGTTCAGTTCGGTACCCCGCTGCATTCAGCAGTCCTCGAGCCGCGCCAACCAGTCGCTTCTTGCCCGAGAGGATCAGCGTTGTCTCGGTTTCGGTCGCGTCGCTCAAGCGTAGCATGCCCATCGGGATGCGTTCTTGAGCCGCCCGGCGCAGGGCTTCCAGCCCGTGCTCCCAGGTGGGGAAGAAGGCTGCCGCGTAGCGCTCGAATACGGGACGGGGCCGGACGCGCACGGTGGCCTGGGTCAGGATACCAATGCGTCCCTCGCCGCCCAGGACGAGCTGGCGTAGGTCTGGTCCGGCTGCGCTATCCGGAAAAGGTGGGAGCTCCATGGTACCGTAGAACGTCTCCAGACGCCCACCCAGGAAGAGATCCTCGATGCGCCCGTAGAGGTGCGATTGCTGCCCGCTGGAGCGAGTCGCCACCCAACCGCCCAGCGTGGAATACTCGAAGGATTGCGGGAAGTGTCCCAGGGTGTAGCCTTGGGCGGACAGGCTGGCTTCCACCTCCGGGCCGCTGGCGCCAGCTTCGAATTTGGCAAGGTGGTTCTTTTTATCCAAGCTTAGCAAGTGATTCATGCGCCGCATGTCAATGGTCAGCACCGGTCTCTCACCAGCCAGCGGGTTGATATGACCCAACACGCTGGTGCCGCCACCATACGGTATCAGGCAAATGTGCTTTTGCTGGGCCAGGCGAAGGAGTTCAGCAACCTCAGGCACGGTTTGGGGATAAGCCACCCCATCGGGGAAAGCGCCAATCTGCCCATGGCGCAGCGCAATCCAGTCGGGGAGGCTTTGCCCGCGGGCGTGGTGCAGACGATTCAGGGCTGCGGTGGTGTAAGCGGGGTTTTCGGGGAGGCGCGAGGCAGGCGCCTGTGCGAGCGCAGTCTCGAGGGTGGCGTCGGGAACGACTTCTCCAACCCCGATCAGACTCTCCAAATACCTACTGGCGGTATCCGGTACGGGGTAATCGATCTCTGTTTCGCCCCAACCATTCCACCGGCGCATGGTCATTTTCCTACAAAGAAGGACACCCCGAGGATTCCCGGGCCGCCGTGAGTGGCGATGGCCGGTGGGACATCCAGGATGGGGATGTCCTTCAGCCCAAGGGTGACGCCCAGGTCATCCGCCAGCTCTTGGCCTTGCTCCGGCACGCCGGCGTGCATCACCGACAGATACCCATCAGTCGACCGGCCGAGTTGGGTGATGACGATTTCCTTATCCAATCCTGCCTCGGACCATTCCACGGCGAGGCGTACCACTGTGGCCAAGGGGCTGGCTACCATTCGGGTATCGATGATGTGGATGTCCAGGTCGGGGCAATCCCTGGCAGCTACGCTTGCCGAGCGCACCGTGCCGCTCACGTCGGTGGAAGGGTGAATGCATGGGATGGTCTCGCCGTAGGCAGACAGGCGTTTGAACTCGGCAGCGAAGAGCTCGGGCGGTCGTTCGGCATAGTCCTTGGGTAGGTAAGCGGTGGTGTCGGTGATGATTTTGACCATGATGAAGACCTCTTTGGTCGCTGTAGGCGTGATGTGCGGGTTGGCTTTGTTGATGATCGAAAATAGTGTGATGGCCTGTCTCTAATATATTAGCACATCGACTGATTGTGCAAGTGACATATGTCACGCGCTGAAAATATAAGCATAGGGACGGGGCAGCCCCTCGATATTGCGCAGCACGCCCTGCAGGCTCTGGCGGTATTCCGCCAATACCTGGTCTAGGGTCATGCGCTTTTATGCTCCTCGTGGTCCCGGATGGCTTCCTTTGCCCAGGAGAGGGCGGCCATGGCGCGCGGGAATCCCATGGTGGTGATGCCCAACTGAACGGCGTGCTCGATCTCTGCAGGGCTGGCACCCGCTTGCAGGGCGCGGTGGGTATGGGAGTGGACTGCGCTCTCCGAGGCAGCGGAGGCTGCCATGCCCAGCTTGATCAGCTCGCGGGTTTTCAGGTCGAGCGGGCCATCTTCTGCGGCTTGTTTGCCCAGCTCTTCGTAGGCGTTCCACACCACGGGGTGTTCCTGGCGAAAGCGGCGGTAGCTCTTGGGGAGTGAGTTCATCGGTTATCTCCTTTGCTGGTCGTGAATTTATCCCGTTAGATTTTAATCAAGGTTTCTTGCCGTTGCCGCGGATGGCAGAGGTGACGATTCCAAGCGCGCTCACCAGCATCGCAGCCAGAAAGCTCTTTTGGATGGCGTTAAACAAAGTGAAGGGGTCGTTGTTTTGACCGTGAGTGAGCAGGGTGGTGAAAATCGCTCCAGATAGCCCGACTCCCAACACCATGCCCACGTTGCGCGCTGTGGCTAACATGCCGGCAGCGATTCCCTGGCGAGCATAACGCGCCGAGCCCATCAAGGCGCTGTTATTGGGAGAGATAAAGATGCCGACGCCAAGTCCAAAGAAAGCCAGAGACATCGCGATGGTTGAGATGGGCGTGGCTGGCCCAAGCAGAGAGAGCCGCCACAACCCCGCGGTCATGATGGTCATGCCGAGGGTGGTGGGCAGGCGTGTGCCGATTCTGTCGGAGAGTGTGCCGCTGATCGGGGCGACGACCGCCATGACGATCGGTTGGGCGGTGAGCAACAGGCCGGCCTGGCTCGGGCTCAAGTTGCGTCCCTGAATCAGGTAAAAGGGCATCAGGAAGATGTTACTGTATACGCAGATGTAGTTGATCACCGCGCTGCTGATCGAGGTGGTGAACAGGCGGCGCTTGAACAGGGTCAGGTCTAGCATCGGGAAGGGCACACGTCGCTCGATGTTAACGAAAGCGACCATCAAGACGGCTGCGGCAATGAAACAGCTCAACGTGAGCGGGCTGGTCCAGCCCCAGTTGTGCCCCTGATTCAGGCCGAGCAGGAGGGCAACCAATCCGACCAGAAAGGTGATCGCTCCGGGGATGTCGAACCCTTCATCGCTGTTTTCCTTGCGGTCGCGGGGGATGAACGCCAGGCTCAATGCGAAGGCGATCAATCCCACTGGTATGTTAATGTAGAACACCGAGCGCCAGTTGATCAGCTCGGTCAGCCAGCCTCCCAGAGCGGGGCCAGCGACAAGCCCCAGGTAGGTCATCGTCGCCTGCATGCCCAACGCCTGGCCTCTCTGGTTGGAAGGAAAGCTCTTGGTCAGGATTGCCGGAGAGTTAGAGGAGAGCATTGCCGCGCCCAACGCCTGCAGGCCGCGGAAGGCAACCAGCATCTGCACCGACCAGGAAAGGGCGCAGAGCAGCGAGCTCAGGATGAAGAGTCCGAACCCGCTCAGGTAGATTTGTTTGTGGCCGCGGATATCTCCCAGACGACCAAAAATGGGCAGCAAGCCGCTCACCGACAAAAGGTAGACGATGACCACCCACTCCACGGTAGCCACGTCGGTGCTGAAGTTGTCCCGGATGATGGGCAGCACCGTGTTGACCACGCTGGTGTCCAGCGCAGTCATGAAGGTCCCCGCACCGATGGCAAGCAGGACCCACCATTTGCGAGCGGCGCTCACGGTCGGTTGGGAAGCCTGGGAGGCTAACGCCAGCGGAGGTTCATTCGGTTGTTGGGGCTGCACGGAGGCTGATTTCCTTTTTTGCACGCTGCTTCATCTGTTCCCGCAGCGTGTGGATGTCGGTTGGGACGAGGTAAGCGGTAAAGGCCAGGATGACTGCCCCCAGCAACCAGGATGAGACGCAGATGATCAGGATGGCGTTGTGCAGCGTCGAGCCCTTGGCGATAATTCCGGCCAGGAGAGGCGCAACTGCTGCTCCGCCGTTCTCGATGAAATATTGTATCGCTAAGGCGGTAGAGCGCACCTCGGGCAGGGTGATGTCGTAGACTGTGGAGATGATATTGGGGGAAGAGAAGGGTATGAACAGCGCCGTGGCGATCAGCATCGCACCAAACAGCCCCTTGTTTTCGATGGGGATGCTCATCGTGATTGTGAGCAATACTGCCCCTGTCAATACACCCAGCATGGCAACCAGCATCCGGCCACGATTGGTGCGCTTGAACAAGAAATCTCCCAGGAAGCCGCCGATGAAATAGCCCGCGGCCAGCACCAGGATGGCAGGCGCCATCGTCGCCAGCACGCTTGCTGAGGTGTAATTGCGCTCCGTTTCCAGGTAGCGGAAGAACCAATAGGTAATCACGTTCCACGGGAAGACGCCCACGAATCCTTGTGCAAAAAGCAGCAGCAGGCTGCGTTTGCGGAAGAGACCCAGGGCGATCTTTTTATCGAAGCGATATACACCGAGAATCTCCAACTCAGCCAACTCGGGTTCGCTCTTGCCGCGGGGCGCTTCCTTCACTCCGAGAAAGATTAGCAGGGCGAGCACCAGGCCTAAGGAACCGGTAATATAGAACACACCGCGCCAGCCGAGAACTCCGCTCAACAGGGTCGCCAAGACTAACCCTGCCATGTACCCCAGCGGCTGAGCGAGCTGCAGCAGGCCGTATACCTTGCCGCGCAGCGTGGGCGCGAAGTAATCCGCAATCAGGCTATAGATGCCCGGGTAGCTCGAATCGTCGATTCCCGTGGATGCCCGCGTGAACAGGAATGCCTTGAAATTAGGCGCAATAGCGCTCAGCCAGGTGGTAGCGCCCCAGATCAAAGACGCCAGGGCAAGCAGCTTGGAACGCCCGTAACGGTCGTAGAGGTAGCCCCACAGCGGGTATAGGAAAGCCCCAACGAGCAACGCTCCGGTGAAGACCGCGCCCATCTGCACTTCATCGATGCCGAAGGTCTCCATGATGGGGGTGGTCAGCGGGCCGATGAGCAGCTTGTCGGATTGATGCAACAGCATGAAGAGGAAAAAGACAGCCACGACGAACCAGCGGTAGCGAGAGGAGATATTGACAGTCATTTCAGGTCACTCCTTCCACAGGGGCAGCATGCCAGTCAAAGCGAGCATCACGCGATCCAATTGAATGTGCGCTCGACGGCCTTCAGCCAACCGTGATACAGGTGGGCGCGCTGCTCTTCGAGCATTTGCGGCTCCCAGGTGGTGTGCACCTGCCAGTTGGCGCGCAGGTCATCCAGGTTAGTCCAGAAGCCGCTTGCCAACCCAGCGGCATAAGCGGCGCCCAAGGCGGTGGTTTCGGTGACCTTCGGTCTCTGGACGGGGACGCCCAGGATATCAGCCTGGAATTGCATCAAGAGGTTATTGACCACCATCCCGCCATCCACCTTGAGGGTTTTTAACCTGACGCCTGAATCCTTTTCCATCGCGTCCAGTACTTCGCGGGTTTGGAAAGCAGTCGCTTCCAGGGCAGAGCGAGCAATGTGACCTTTGTTGATATAGCGGGTCATTCCCAGGATAGCGCCACGCGCGTCGGAGCGCCAGTATGGGGCAAACAAGCCCGAAAAGGCGGGCACGAAATAGATGCCGCCATTGTCCTCCACGGTCCTGGCCAGTTCCTCGACCTGCGCCGAAGAGGAGATCAAGCCCAGATTATCGCGCAGCCATTGCACCAGAGCGCCGGTGATCGCTACCGAGCCCTCCAGGGCATAGGTCGCTGGCTGGTCAGCGAATTTATACGCCAGGGTAGTCAACAAGCCGCTGCGTGAGGGAATGGGCCGGGTGCCGGTGTTCAGCAGCATGAAGCAGCCAGTTCCGTAGGTGTTCTTGGCTTCGCCAGGATTGAAACACGCCTGCCCTACCAGCGCAGCCTGCTGGTCTCCCAGGTCGCCACACACCGGGATGGCGGCTGCAAACGGCCCCTCCCGGCTGGTGAAGCCCCACCCGGTTGGGTCGCTGGAGGGAACGATGCGCGGCAGCATGGCGCGCGGTATCTTCATGATGGATAGGATTTCCTCATCCCAATCCAGGCTAGCCAGGTTCATAAGCATCGTGCGGCTGGCGTTGGTCACGTCGGTGACGTGCGCGCCTCCTTGCGGGCCGCCGGTTAACCACCAGATGATCCAGGTATCCAGGTTGCCAAACAGGGCGTCGCCTTTCTCTACGGCGGCGTGGGCTTCGGGCACGTTCTCGATGATCCAGTGGATTTTTGGACCGGAAAAGTACGTAGCCAGTGGCAAGCCAACCTTCTCTCGAAAGCGGTCTTGGCCGCTATCCTTGCCCAGGGCGTCGCAGGTCTCCTTGGTGCGCGTGTCCTGCCAGACGATGGCGTTGTAAAGCGGTATTCCGTTCTTGCGGTCCCAAACGATGGTGGTTTCACGCTGGTTAGTCACACCCACGGCTGCTATCTCGCCCGGCTTCGCCCTGGCAGCCGCCAGCGCACCGGCGATCACCTCCTGAGTGTGCGCCCAGATTTCCAGGGGGTCATGCTCCACCCAGCCTGGCTGAGGGTAGATCTGGTGGTGCTCCTTCTGGGCTACGCCGGCGACGTTGCCGCCATGGTCGAAGAGCATGCAGCGCGTGCTGGTGGTTCCCTGGTCGATAGCAGCGATGACTTTTGCCATTGATGCGCCTCCTGGAACGCAAAAAGCGATTTTAATCCTTGATAGCTACCAGCGTGAGCGTCGAGGTCAAAAAGAGCATCCCCAAGACTGCAAAGAGGACAATGTAACCCAGCCCTTGCGCCTGGGGTTGGGATTGGGTGAAGAAATCAGCAATGGGACCACCGATGTATGCGCCAATCGCGCCCGCACCTGCGCCTGCCAGGTTGGATATTCCTAAAAAGCGAGCCGCTTCATGGCGTGGTGCCAGCCGGGTGCCTAACGCCCAATTGGCTGCATAGAAACATCCCATCGCAGCCCCGATCAGAATTCCGCCAGCATAGATCCAGGTCAGCGAGGGATACAGCAAGACGACCAGCGTTCCTAATCCCGCGATTATACCGCTTGCTGCAATCATTTTTTTGTGCCCGATAACGTCGGATAGCCAGCCGGCTGGCGCAGCGAAGATCAGGATGAGCACGCCTATTATTAACATTAGCACCGCAGCAGGTCGGGCGGCTTCTTCTTTCACGAGACCCAGGCGAGCCTGCAGGAAGTAGACCGCAAAGGTGGATAGATTGAACGCCGCTGCCAGGAAAGTCAGGCGGTTGACCACCCACCAGGTGAACGCGGTGTGTGCTTTCAAGCCAGAGCCCAGGCCAGCGCGCACGCTGACCCATACGCCGACCAGGCTGGCCCCGAGCATGCCCAGAAAGGCAGCCACACCTAAAACCACAACCTGCTGCGCCGGCTCGAGTGTGATGACCATGGTCTTCATGATCGCTTTCGTCACGCTGCCGAAGCCCAAGATGGCGGCGGTGAACAGGGCAGTCATCAGCGTCAGGCGCCGTATATCCGCCCACCTGACTGGCGGCTGAGCTTCGGCGAGGGGAACCTCCCTGACGAGCAAGGTGATGAGCATGCTCCCCGCCAGAACGGCGATGACAACCAGTAATGCCTGGCTTACCCTCCAATCGGCAAGCATGGGAGCGATAACGATCGAGACCAGCAATAAAGGCAGAGGAAGCTCGAAGAGCGCCTTGAAGCCGGAAACCCTGCCGCGCTGATCTTCGGGTACGAGGTCCGGGATCAAGCCCTGTTGGGCGCCTTGGGCGATGTTTGACGCAATTTGCAGCATGATGGCGAGCATAAAGAGCAGCCAGTACGCCTCGATGCCCGTTCGGTTCGCCAGCGTTCCAATGGCAGCTATGATGACCACGCCCATTAACGTCCCCGCAACGATGAACGGCCGCCGCCTCCCCCAGCGGGAAGCGCAGCGGTCCGAGAACATCCCAGCCGACGATTGGGCGAGCAAAGCAGCCATCAGTGACCACAGGCGCAACGTTCCAAAGTAACCGCCCTTATCCTGCTCCCCAACGAACTGCTGGATGAGAAGCGGGAATAAAATCCCGTTCGTCTGGGTGAGCGTGGTCAGCCCTAGTGAAAAGGCGTTGAGGGTGAGGTAGTGCTGCCAGGCAGGGCGCATGGTGTGTAAAGTACTCGGTTTTCTGCCCGCGCCACACTCAGGCAGGCAGAAAACCGAGAGGATTGTCGGCGATTTTCCCACTCAGCTCATCGACGTGCCCTGGGAAAATCATACCAGAGGCTCGGAGTTATACAGCCTCTATTTTAACCGCGCACACCTTGTATTCCGGTATCTTTGCCACCGGGTCCAGCGCGGCGATGGTTAGCTCATTGGCTGATGCCTCCGGGAAGTGGAAGTTGGCGAAGATCATTCCTGGTGGGACGCGATCGGTGATCCAGGCTTCCGCTTCGATGCTTCCCCGGCGTGAGGAAACCTTCACCCGCCGGTTGCCGTTGAGCTTCATCTTGCTGGCATCCTCGGGGTTGATCTCCACCAGCGCCTGGCTATAGATTTCCATCAAGCCCTGGGCGCGGCGAGTCATCTCGCCCCCATGCCAGTGATAGAGCACCCGCCCGGTATTGAGCAGGTAGGGGTAATCCTTATCGGGGAGCTCAGCCGGCGGGACGTGGTCGATGGGTGTGAATTTCCCCAGGCCGCGGGTGAACTTGGCCTTGTGCAGGATAGGCGTGCCGGGGTGATCCGCAGCAGGCACCGGCCATTGCAACCGTTCGCCGTGCTCCAGGCGGGTGTGGCTCACCCCCGCGTAGCTGGGTGTCAGCGCGGAGACTTCTGCAAGGATAGCCGCTGTGTCCGCGTATTTCCACCCGGCGTGTGTGCCGCCGTTCACGCGGCGATTCCCCTGCTCGAGCAT
>JAQUAE010000230.1 GCA_028687395.1 Anaerolineales bacterium
ACCTCGTCCCCCCGCTCGTCAACGCCCTCAAAGCCCGCAACATCAAGGTCTGGGGCTGGCATTACCTCTACGGCGACTACCCTACCAGCGAAGCCGATAAGGCCATCCAGCGCATCAACCAGCTCAAACTCGATGGCTACGCCCTGGACGTGGAGGGCGAGTACAAGCAAGCCGGCAAAGACGCCGCCGCCCGCACCTTCATGAACCGCCTGCGCAACGCCCTGCCCAATCTGCCCATCGCCCTCTGCTCCTACCGCTTCCCCTCCTACCACCCCCAGATCCCCTGGAAAGAGTTCCTCGAGAAGTGCAACCTGAACATGCCCCAGGTCTACTGGGAGCAGTCACACAACCCCGCCGAGCAGCTCGCCCGCTGCGTGCGCGAGTTCCAGGCCATGGCGCCTTACCGGCCCATTATCCCCGTCGGCTCCGCCTACACCCGCGGCGGCTGGGCGCCCACCGCCACCGAGATCATCCAGTTCCTGCAAACCGCCCAGAGCCTCAACCTGACCGCCGCCAACTTCTGGGAGTGGGGGCATACCCGCAAATACCTCCCCGACCTGTGGAACTTCATCCGCGACTACCCCTGGTCCTCCACCCCCGTCACCCCCGATGTCACCCACCGCTACATCGACGCTCTCAACTCCCACGACCCCAGCCAGGTGCTCGCCCTCTACGCCCCCAACGCCGTGCACGTCACCTCCGCCCGCACCGTGCAGGGCGCCCAGGGCTTGCGCGCCTGGTACCAGACCCTCTTCACCCAAACCCTGCCAAACGCCACCTTCACCCACACCGGCCACATCGGCGCCGGCGCCTCCCGCTACCTCACCTGGACCGCTACCTCCTCCGCCGGCCGGGTCAACGACGGCCGCGACACCTTCGGCATGCTCAACGGCCTCATCGCCTACCACTTCACCACCTTCACCATCACCAGATAGAATTTGTAAATTCCAATTTGCGATTTCTAATTTTCACCGGCTATCTCAAGCTCCGCCCTGATGATGCCTGACGGGGAGCGCGTCCCGAGTGGAACGAGGGAACCGTCGGGACGTTTGTTATGAATGTTGTGACGGAACCGTCGGGCCTTACCTCAATTCTCCCCACGCGTCATTCTGAACGGAGTTATGCTACCCATACTTAGCTGAAAAATTCATCCTGGTAGAAGCCCCAAAATGGCCTCCAGCCCGTAACTCGCAGTGAAGAATCCCATACCAGTCTCTCCCGCCTCGTATACTATGTCGAACCCTTCTCCATCTTGCGCAGAAATCCCCTCTGACCCAACATAAAACCTTAAACCAAATAACCTAGTGCCCATAACATGATCCGGATTGCAGGGATGGGCTTGGCCCAACCGGGTGAGGCGAAGTTGAGCAGTCACGTACAACGCCTGAGCCGATTGCTGGCTAACCCAGCGATTAATGTTCGTGCCTGGTACGAGCCGATTGCGCGCAATGGGCTGGAAATGCAAGCCAGGCATCTTCAACAGGTACGCTTGATTGTGGACGGAACCAAAGTTGGCTTTGCACATCAATTGCTGGTCGTCAGCCTGGCTTACCGGAAACAAGCGATTCCGCTTGCCTGGACATGGGACAAGCATGTCAATGGCCACAGCACACCAGAGGCTCAATTGGCTTTGCTGGCGTATGTAAGCAGCCTTTTGCCCAGAGGAATCGCCGTTTTGCTGGTCGGTGACTGTGAATTTGGAGCTGTGGAAGTGCTGCAGCAGTTGGAAAGATGGCATTGGGACTACGTTATGCGCCAAAAAGGCAGCACGCACGTTTGTCTATTTGGGCAAACAACGTGGCGAGATTTTGGGAGTTGGGTAGAAAAGGCTGGCCGGAGTGTATGGTTGGGGAAAGGATGGCTGACGCAAACCAAGATTTATCCGGTAAACTTGCTAATCCACTGGAAAGTTGGAGAAGACGAGCCGTGGTGCTTGGCTACCTGGCGGTAGCCACCCTGATCGGCAAATGACTTTGCAGGCTTACGCCCACAGAATGTGGATCGAAGAAATGTTTGGTGATCTGAAAAGTCATGGCTTCGACCTGGAATGCACCATGTCGGGAATCAATTGCCGTAGCGTTATCAATCATCCAAAAGCTCCACGCCCGACCGGAGATGGTTTTGTCCCTTTTGGCCACAATATTTGTTAAAACTTATAGAGATGCACCTCAACCCATACCGGCATGCCATCTCACTCAGGAGAATCCATGCGCGCTACAACAACCCTGGCCATCCAATCCGAGCCCGTTCCAGACGAGGATTCCGAATTGATCCTGGCGGCGCAGAAGAATTCATCCCTGTTCCAGGCGATCTATGACCGCTGGGCGGTGCGCGTCTACCAGTACTTCTACCACCGCACCGGAGAGATGACCAGCGCCGAAGACCTGACCTCGCAGCTCTTCTTTGCGGCATACCAGGCTTTGCCGCGCTACCAGCACCGCGGACACTTCGCCGCCTGGCTGTTCACAATTGCTCGCAACCTGGTCAAAGAACACTACCGGAAACAGAGGCGGGAAGTGCCCCTGGATATGGCACGGCACATGATGTCTCCCTCCGAACTGGCGGTTCCTACGGATCCGGCGGAAGAATACGCTCACTCGGACGAAATCCGGCAGCTCGTCCAACTGGTCCGATCCCTGCCGGAGGAGGAGCGGGAGCTCATTCGCCTGCGGTATGTGGCCAATCTGAGTTTCGCCGATATGGCCATCGTCCTCACCAGGCGTGAGGACGCCGTCAAGAAATCCCTTTACCGGCTGCAGGCCCGGCTACAAAGCCTGCTGGAGCAGAACCATGACTAGCTCGACTTCATTCAGCTCGATCGAAGACAAACTATACGCCGCCACGCGCATGCCCGAGCCCCGTCTGGAATTCCTGGCTGAATTGCGCGCCAGGCTGGCAGACATAGCAAAGTTGCACCCAGAACCGCTGCGCCCCATTTCGTTCGGAGAAAGGATCTGGATGGCTTTTCGCCGGCCGGCGTGGGTGATAACGCTCGTCGTCTTGTTCCTTCTGGCGGGCGCCCTGGTTGCGGTTGGACCACTGCGCGTACTGGCAGCCTTCCGCCAGTTGTTCGGCTACATCCCTGGAGTAGGTATCGTCGATCAGAGTGCGCCCATCCGGATACTGGCCGAGCCGGTCAGCCTTACCCGGGAAGGGGTCTCCCTCACGGTCACTTCTGCAACCCTGACTGGGGACAGGACCCACGTCGACTATCGCATCTTCGGTGTGCCGGGCTCAGCCTACCCGGATCGCGAGGACGTGCTGGGCTGCACCCAGCCGGAATACCTGCGCCTTGCGGACGGGACACAGCTCGCCCGCATGGACAATGACTTCCCGCCCGTTCCGGCTGGGATAAACGAGGCCGTCTTGGTGGTGCCGTGCATCTTCAATACGCTCCCCGGCAAGGTCCCAGAAAACTGGGAGCTGCCCCTGCGCTTTGTGCCGGCCCCGCCGGACCTGACCGTGATGCCCGTGATCGAGCTCTCCCCTTCGCCCCAGGCCAGCTTGACCCCCGGCGCAACTTCTCTACCTGAAAGTGTGAGCGGTACATCCGTTGCCGCAGTCGACAGCTCTGTGACAATAAAAAAGGTGATCGAGACCAGCGATGGATACATCTTGATCGGCCGGTTCCAGCCTCAAAGTCAACCAGGAGAATGGACGCAGGCGACCGGCGCTCCAGAGATTCGGGATGCAAGCGGGAAGAAAGTAGCCTACACCTATCCACAGGACATCAACCCGGACATGGTAGATCCAAGCCAGGGTGGAACCGGTTGGGCCATGCAGTTCAAGGCCGCCGGTCTGACCTACCCTCTGACCATTATCTTCTCAGGTGTCAACATCCGCCAGGCTGACCCCAACGCCACGGCCGAATTCACCTTTGACGCTGGACCCAACCCACAGCCCGGCCAGGAGTGGACTCCCAATCAGGAAATCCGGCTTGCCGGGCATGCCCTGAAGCTGGTCTCGATAACAGCCGATTCGCGCGGCGGCTACTCGTTCAGTTTCCAGGTTGACCCGAAAGTGTATAGTGCCAGCGTACAGATCGAGGGCTACACCCCCAATGGCGGGGGTGGAGGGGGCAGCGGAGGCCTGACGGATGG
>JAQUAE010000231.1 GCA_028687395.1 Anaerolineales bacterium
TACGAGACAGGCCTGGCGCTGGACGACGTCACCTTTCGCTTGCAAGCCGGCGAGCGCGTGGCGGTGGTGGGCCCCAACGGGGCGGGGAAGAGCACGCTCTTCAAAGTGATCGCCGGGGTGAGCGCCCTGACCAGCGGCGAGGTGCGCGTTGCGGGCTATAAGCCGGGTGGGCACATCTGCATTGCCTATCTCCCCCAGCGCAGCCAGGTGAATTGGAATTTTCCGGTGAGCGTCGCCGACGTAGTGATGATGGGGCGCGTTGGCCGCTTGGGGGCGCTGCACTGGCCCTCCGGGCAGGATTGGTCCTTCGTGCGCACCTGCCTGGAAGCCGTGGGCCTGGAGAGACTGTCTGACCGCCAGATCAGCGAACTCTCCGGCGGGCAGCAGCAGCGCATGTTCATCGCCCGGGGTTTGGCTCAAGAGGCGGAGCTGCTCTTGATGGACGAGCCGCTCAACGGCCTGGACGTGACCTCGCAGCAGATCATCTTTCAAGTGCTGGACGAGCTGCGCAGCAAAGGGGTGACAGTGATGATCGCCACCCACGACCTGGAGCAGGCAGGTGAGTACTTCGACCGCGTCATGCTATTGAACCGCCGACTGATCGGCTTTGGCCTGCCGGGCGAGGTGTTCAGCGCCAGCCGCCTGATGGAAGCCTATGGTAGCCACCTGCGCATCGTGAAGGCGGAGGAGGGCTTCGTCGCCCTGGGCGATAGCTGCTGCGAAGACGGGGAAGGAGGCTGAGCGCTGTGCTGCAACTGGTTTTGGAACCCCTTCAGTACCCCTTCATGGTGCGCGGCCTGCTGGCCAGCCTGATCGTGGGCGGGGTCTGCGCGGTCGTGGGCTCTTACGTGGTGCTGCGCGGCATGGCTTTCTTCGGCGACGCGCTGGCGCACGCCATTCTGCCCGGCCTGGCCATCGGCTATCTGGTGGGGGGCGGGGCGCGGGAGCCCCTGTTTTGGTGGGCTTTGCTGGCTGCGGTGGTCAGCGCCCTGGGCATCGGCACGATCAGCAAAAGCACCAAGATTCACGAGGACACCGCCATCGGCATCGTCTTCGCCGGCATGTTTGCCCTGGGCATCGCCCTGATCTCGACCGTGCGCAGCTACTCCATCGACCTGGCGCATTTTCTGTTTGGGGACGTTTTGGGCGTCTCGCCGGGCGACCTGTGGGTGATCGGCGGGGTGGCCGCCGGGATCGTCGTGATTGTGCTGCTCTTTTACAAGGAGTTCCTGGTGCTGTCCTTCGACCCCTTGCTGGCGGTCACCCTGCGGCTGCCGGCGCGCTGGCTGGAATACCTGCTCCTGGTGCTGATTGCTCTGGCTATCGTGGTCTCATTACAAACCGTGGGCGTCGCCCTGATGGTGGCAATGCTGGTGACGCCGGCGGCGACCGCCTACCTGCTCATCCGCCGCTTGCCTCACATGATGGCGCTCGCCGCCGGGCTGGCTTCGTTTTCGGGCGTGGTTGGGCTGTACCTGTCGTATTACCTCTCAGTAGCTTCGGGAGCGGCGATCGTGCTGACGGCCACGGCGCTCTTCGGCCTGGCCTGGGGCGGCCGGGAGGTATCCCGGCGGCTGAAGTTGGAAGCATCCAACCATGACGTCACCGGTTAAGCCCACTGCGGTAGGCAACGGACAGGCCTGGTTGGTCAACTTGCAGGCGCACGGCTACCGGCTGACAGCGCCGCGGCGGGCGGTGGTGGAGGTTATCTCTCTCAGCCAGCACTTGTTGACCCCGCTGGATATCTTCGAGCTGGCGCGAGCGCGCTACCCGAGACTGGGATTGGTGACGGTCTACCGCACCGTGGAAAAGCTGGAAGAGCTAGGGTTGATCCAACGCGTGCATCAGCCTTCCGGTTGCCAGGCTTTTATTGCCGCCTTTTCGGGGCATCAGCACCTGCTCATCTGCCAGCGCTGTGGCCGGGTAGAGTTCTTCTCCGGCGACCAAGCGACGATCAATACGCTGGCGGCTGAGGTCAGTAGCCATAGCGGCTACGCCATCGAAGAGCACTGGCTGCAACTGTTTGGCACCTGCCTGATCTGCCGGGAAACCGAGCGTTAGGCGCCCCCTCACCCCTCGATTTCATTCTATTGCCTGGGAAGCCCCTTCGATGCGTTCCAGGATTTCTGCGGCCTCATCCGGGGCGGCGAGGTGCACGCGACCATCACCATCCACGTGGGTGGGAATAAGCTCGTAGGAAAGCATCTTCGTCCCCTCGAATTTCAGCACCAGGATCACGCCCTGTTTATGCCTGAGGCGCCACTGGTCGAAGATGAAGTTGCCCAGGCCATAGAAGACGGTCACGCCGTCTATCTCTTGGACCGCCTGCACCACGTGGGTGTGGTTGCCAACCACCAGGTCGGCGCCGGCCTCCACGATCTGCGCCGCCAGATTGCGCTGTATCCAATTGGGGACGGACACGTCTTCCGGCCCCCAGTGCGGCATGACAATCACCACGTCAGAGACCTGGCGGGCACGCTCGATAGCCAGGCGCACGTTCTCCTCAGTTAACACTGCAATGCCAGGTTTGCCGGCTTCGGCGTACACCCCGCCCTGCTCAATCTGCCCCAGCGAGACGATGCCAAAGCGGGTGCCGTTGGCTTCCACCACCACCGGCTGCATGGCAGCTACCAGGTTCTCCCCCGCCCCGACGGCCAGGATGCCCACCCGCTGCAGGTGCTCCAGGGTGTCGAAGAACGCCCCGTCGCCGCAGGTGGTCAGGCCGCAGTCCTTGATGTGGTTGGTCGCCACGCTCATCACGTCGAAGCCGGCGCGAGCCATGGCGTCGGCATTCTCGGGGTCGCCCACCAGCACGTAGGTGGAGACGCAGCCGGTGTGCGGCGGGACCTCGCTAAGCGTGGCGTTGAGCGTGCCTACGGCGATGTCCGCCTCGTTGATGAGCCGGCGCACCTCGTCATAGAGGTAATCGTGATTCCCTGATGTGTCGATCGCCGCCTGGACGCAGCGGGCGGGTACGATCACCCCGGTGAAAAGCAGGGTGGTGATCGCCGGCGGGGTAGGGGTGGGAGAAGAGGTGGGAAGGCTGGTCGGCGTGGGGCTGAGTGTCACGCTTGCGGCTGGCTGGGCCGGTTGAGCGCCAAGCGAGCTGGTGGATGCCTGTTGGCTTACCTGGGGGGAGAGCGCTGGCTGGCTCGGGGGTTGGCTCTGGCAAGCCTGGAGCAGCGTGGCCAGCGCAAGGATGAGGAGGATGGGCTTCAGCGTGGTCAAGGTAGCCTCAGGATGGTGGTGTGACGAGCATTCAAGGCAGGGCAGCTTCGATCTGCCGGCGGGCGGCGCGAATCTCCGCCAGGACGCCGGCGTCCTTTTCACGCCCCTCCGCCTGGCACAAGTACCGCAGGGCTTCAGCGTCGCGGCTTTGCCCGAGCGCCCAGGCGGCGTGGCCGCGCACCAGTGCTTCGGGGTTTTCGAGCAGCAGGCGGGCGAGAGCGGCGCTGGCTGGGCTGGAGGCTGGCCTGCCCGCCAGGACGTTGCCCAGGGCGACCGCTACGTTGCGCAGGTAGCCGCGGCGCTTGGCGCGTTTGAGCGGGCTGTGCTTGAACTTGAGATTGAAGGTGTTGGCGTCCAACCGGGTTTCGTCGGCCAGGCGCGGGCGAGGGACACCCCGGCGGGGTGCGAAGGCCGGGTCGCCTTCCAGCAGGGCGAAGCGCAGGTTCCACGGGCACACCCCCTGGCACACGTCGCAGCCGAAGATCCAATCTCCGGTCTTTAGGCGCAGTTCTGTTGGAATGGCGCCTTTCAATTCGATGGTCAGGTAGGAGATGCAGCGCCTGGCGTCCAGCGTGCGATTGGGCAGGATGCAGCCGGTGGGGCAGGCTTCCAGGCAGCGCGTGCAGTTGCCGCAGTGATCGCTCAGGAAGGGCGGGTCGGGTTCTAGCTCGATGCCGAGCAGCACCTCAGCCAGCAGGAAGTAGGAGCCCTGCCTGGGGTTGATCAGGCAGGTGTTCTTGCCGATCCACCCCAGGCCGGCGCGCTGCGCCAGGTCTCGCTCCAGGATTGGGCCGCTATCCGTGTACCAGCGATTAGGAACCGCCCTCCCCACCTGTCGCTCGACGAACGCCACCAGCGCCTGCAAGCG
>JAQUAE010000232.1 GCA_028687395.1 Anaerolineales bacterium
GCTCTTCCGATCTCAACCGGTGATGTCCACCATGCTGGCCTGGCTGTTTTTGGGCGAAGCGCTGGGCAGATGGCAAATGATTGGGGGCGTGCTGGCGCTGGCGGGCATCTTCGTCGCCCGCCGCATGAGCAACTCGGATTGAGTGCTAGAGATACACGCGCGGGACGCGGGCGCCCACCGCGCAGGCTACTTCGTAATTGATCGTTCCCCAACGCGCGGCGATGTCCTCGGCGGAGATGTGCGCCTCGCCCTGCCTGCCGATGAGCACCACCTCGTCGCCCGGCTGAGCCGCAGGCGTGGCTTGCAAGGATAGCATCGCATAGTCCATGCACACCCGGCCCACCACGGGCACCTTGACGCCGCTCACCAGCGCCTGGTTGCCTTTCAGGCGGTGGAATCCATCGGCGTAGCCCACGGGCATCGTCCCGATCAGTTCCTCAGTTTGGGTGACGTATTCGTGCCCATAAGACACACCCCGGCCGGGCGGTAGGCGCTTGACCTGGCTGAGCACGGTCTTCCAGGCCAGCGCCGGGCGGAATTCCGCCGGGCAGGGCGCCTGGCGGGAGGGATGCAGCCCGTACATAGCAATTCCCAGGCGCACCAGGTCGAAAGCAGCGCTGGGGCGGGTGAGCGCGGCAGCTGAGTTGGCGGCGTGGATCACCTGCGGGCGCAAACCGCTTTCCTCGATCGCCTGGCAGACCTGGATGAAGCGCGCTTCCTGCTCCTGCGTGACGTGGCGCTCGGGTTCGTCCGCCAGGGCGAAGTGGGTGAAGACGCCTTCGAAGACCACGCCGGGCGCGCCCGCCAGAATCTGCGCCAGTTGGAGAGCGTCTTCCGGCTGGGCGCCGTTGCGGCTCATCCCGGTGTCCACCTTGAGGTGCAACCTCGCTGGAGCGCCCACACTGCTGGCTGCATGGGCGAGGGGTGAAATTTGCTCCGCGCTCCACACGCTGAGCGAGAGGTCGTTTTTCAAGGCCAGGGCGTAGCTCTCGGGAGGCGCATATCCGAGCAGCAGGATGGGGCACGCCACTCCATTCTGGCGCAGCTCTACCCCCTCCTCGACGCGTGCCACCCCGCACCAGCTCGCGCCGGCGCGCAGCGCAGCTTTTGCCACCGCCACCGCGCCGTGCCCGTAAGCGTTGGCCTTGACAATGGCCATCACCTGCACCCCCGTATGCCTGCTAACGTAACGGACGTTGTTCTCGATGGCGCTCAAGTCGATTTCCACCCAGGTCGAGTACGTTTTTGCACTGTCCATGCAGGCAGTATACCCGGACTCCAAGGGGAGGGGAAGGCGACCAGGTGGGGCGAGCCACGCTCCGTTGGGCAAGTACTCCTGGCAGCGAGCCTGCGCCTGCGTTGACCCGCTTAACCTTGGATGCTATAATCCGTCTGAGGGATGGCCAACATGCACATTCTCAACGAACAACAAGAAGTCCTCCTGAATGAAGAACGGGATTTTCTCAACCAGTTGCGCGTTGCCCTGGTGGCATTCGGCGCCGCAAGTGAAGACCAGACCACCCTGGGCCAATCCATCCGCCAACTAGACGACCTGTTCTTGCTGGTCGTGGTAGGTGAATTCAATTCCGGCAAGAGCGCATTCATTAACGCTCTCCTTGGACAAAAAATATTGAAAGAAGGGGTGACGCCGACCACCACCCAGATCAACATTCTGCGTTACGGCCTTCAGCAGGAACGCTATGTGCAAAGCGAGCACCTGCACACCATGACTGCGCCGCTTGACCTGCTCAAGGAAATCAGCATCGTGGACACGCCGGGGACGAACGCCATCATCCGTGAGCACGAGGCGGTGACCACCCTGTTCGTGCCGCGTTCCGACCTGGTGCTGTTCATCACCTCCGCCGACCGGCCTTTCACAGAGAGCGAGCGGGCTTTCCTGGAGCGAATCAGGGACTGGGGCAAGAAAGTGGTGATCGTGCTCAACAAGATCGACCTGTTCGAGACCGCCGCGGAACTGGAGCAGGTGGAGCGCTTCATTACCGATAACGCCCTCTCATTACTGGGTATGACGCCGGAGATCTTCCCGGTGAGCGCCCGCAATGCTCTGCGTGCCAAATTGGGGGAGCCAATCCTCTGGCAGTCCAGCCGTTTCGGATCCTTGGAGAAGTACATCCAGGACACGCTTGACGAGGGCGAACGCGTGCGTTTGAAGCTGCTCAGCCCGCTGGGCGTGGGGATGAGCCTGCTCAACCGCTATCTGGGTGTCATCGAGAACCGCAGCAACCTGCTGCAGACCGATCTCAACATGTTGAAAGAGGTGGACGACCAGCTCGCAGTCTACCGGGAGGATATGCGCCGCGATTTCGCCTTCCGTATGTCCGACATAGAAAATATCCTCTACGAATTGGAGCAGCGCGGCCAGGATTACTTCGACGAAACCATCCGCCTGGGGCGCATCTTCGATTTGGTGAAAAAAGAGCGCATCCAGCAGGAATTCGCTCGCCAGGTGGTCGGCGACGTTCCCGAACGTATCGAGGCTAAGGCGAATGAGATGATCGATTGGTTGGTGGATGCCGATTTCCGCCAGTGGCAGGCGGTGATGGAGCACCTGGCGGGGCAGCGCCGCCAGCACCAGGAACACATCCTCGGGGATGTGGGCGTGGGCAGCTTTCACCACGACCGGGAGCGGTTGATCGAGGGTGTGGGACACGCTGCGCGACGCGTGGTGGAGACCTACGACAAGGCGCGTGAAGCCCAGTTGATTGCCGAAGGGGCACAGACCGCAGTTGCCGCAACCGCTGCTCTGGAAGTGGGTGCGGTGGGTTTGGGAACCTTGATTTACATCCTGGCCTCCACCGCAGCCGCGGATGCTACCGGCATCCTGCTGGCCAGTCTGGTGGCTGCCTTGGGGCTGTTCGTCATCCCGGCGCGCAAACGACAAGCCAAGAAGGAGATGCGCGAGAAGATCGCTGCCCTGCGCGAGCAACTGGCCGGCGCCTTGAGAACCCAGTTCGAGGGCGAGATCGTGCGCAGCCTGGGGAAAATCCAGCGGGCCATTGCCCCATATTCGCGCTTCGTGCGCACCGAGCGGGGTAAACTCGACCAGGCGCGCCAGGAGCTGGAGGACATCAAAGCCGGGCTCAACCGGTTGAAAGTTGCCATCGAGGAAAAGAACTAGCATGATCAGGCCAACTATCGAAGAAAGGCGCCCATTGCCGGTCAGGGATTTTTTGCTCAGCGCAGTCCTCCTGGCGGGGACTGGCTGGGTGGGGTTGTTGTTCGTCATCCTCTTTACCCTGCCAACGGTAGGACCGCGCTGGTTGTTCTTTTTCTTCGCCGTCCTGGCGTTGACCGGCACCGCCCTCCCGGTGGTCGCCTTCCTCAACCTGCGCTTTACCACCCGGCCACCGGCCACGCGCGGGGTGGTGGTGCGCCAGGCCATCTGGGTAGGCATCTACGGTCCTACCCTGGCCTGGTTGCAGATCGGTCGCGTGCTCACACCCGCCATGGCGATTCTGCTGGCGGTGGGCCTGGTGCTAATCGAATTGCTCTTGCGCTTGCGCGAGCGCAGCCAGTGGCGCCCACTCAGCCCTTCTCCAGAGACGCCTTCCTCCGAGCCGCATGCCGGGCATGAGTGATTTGCGTTCCCTGCCCTCCGTCGATAGCCTGCTGCAAACCAGCACGGTGAGCGGCTGGGTGCCGCTCTACGGGCGTAACCTGGTGCTGGGCGCCCTGCGCCAGGCCCTCGAGGAGGCCCGCCAGGCCTATTCCCAGACAGGGGCGATTCCGGATGAGGCTGGATTGCTGGCTGCCGCCTCAGGGTTTCTACAGCGTTGGGTGCAGCCCACCTTGTTGCCGGTGATCAACGCCACGGGTGTGATCCTGCATACCAACCTGGGTCGGGCGCCGCTCAGCCAGGCTGCGCTCCAGGCAACCCTGGAAGCCGCGCAGGGCTATACCAACCTGGAGTATGACCTGAGGAAGGGCAGGCGCGGCTCCCGCCTGGAGCACGCCGAAGCGCTCCTCTGCCGCCTGTGCGGGGCGGAGGCAGCTCTGGTGGTGAATAACAATGCCGCCGCCGTGCTCCTGGCATTGAC
>JAQUAE010000233.1 GCA_028687395.1 Anaerolineales bacterium
TCGCTCATCCAGGGCAGGTACTCGCACAGGTGTTCGTCTCCCGGAATGGGGAAGAGCCCGAAGGTCGCGTAGATGCGCCGGGTGAGCGGCTCGAAAGCCAGATCGAGGTCGGCCCAACGTTGGGAGAAGAGTGGATACAGGTCGACGCCGCTGCCTTTGGCGTGCAAGCTCTGCATCCAGGTGAAGTGGTTGAGGCCAGCCGCTTGCAGCTCGACCAGCTCTTTTACCTGCCTGGCGATGGCCTTCCTGAGCGGGTTCAATTGCGGGGAGGCGTGGCAACTGGTGAAGCCTGGAGGAATTGTGATCCCCAGATCAGCGGCCAGCGCTTTGCCGACCATGGCGTATCCCGCTTCGACCTGGTGGCACAAGCCCACCACCCGAATGTCGGAGTAGCGCTGGAGGGCGTTGCAAATGCGCAGCATGGGATTGGTGAAATTGAGCAGCCAGGCCTGGGGGCAATGCGCTTCCATGGCGTGAGCGACTTCCAGGACGGGGGGAATATTGCGGCAGGCGTGGGCGAAGCCGCCGGGACCGCCGTTCTCAGCGTAGGGTTGGCGCACGCCGTATTTGAGCGGGATTTCGAAGTCCGATTGCCACAAGCGCTCGCGCGGAGCGACTTCGAGGGCCAGGATGACGAACTGCGCCCCTTCGAAGGGGTGTTCGCTGTGAGGCTCGCCAGGTGTAATTGTGGCGTGACTGGAGATGGAAAATCCGGCGCCCCATTCCTGGTTCAGCCGATGAGCCAGGCGGGCCATTCTGCGCAGGGCGCTGGCGTGAGGGTCGACCAGCGCCAGGTGGCTGTCCCGCAGGCTCTCGTGTCTCAGGAGGCAGGCAATGGTGTTCAAACCGAAGGAGGCGCTGCCCGCGCCGATCACGGCGATCTTTACTGCGGGCATGTCTCGCCTGGCTTTCGAGGTAAAAAGCGCATGACTACTGCAAGAAATCGAGCGGGTTGAGCTTGGCGCCGTTGTACAGGAGCTCGAAGTGCAGGTGAGAGCCGGTGGAGTTGCCGGTGCTGCCTACTGCGCCGATCAGCCCGCCGCGAAAGACGCTCTGGCCACAACTCACCCCAACCGCGCTGAGGTGTCCGTAGGCAGTCTGCCAGCCCGCGGCGTGATCGATCACGATCAGGTAGCCGTAGCCGAAATCGCTCCACCCGGCGTATACCACGACGCCGCTGTCCGAAGCATAAACGGCGTTGCCCACCTGGCCGGCGATGTCGATACCGGGGTGTAGTCCGGGTTCATAGTTAAAGCCGGAGATGAACCGTTCGGTAGTTGGCCAGAGGAAGGAGCCGGTGCCGACGGCGCCCTCGTAGATCGCGCCGCACGCACCAGGGCCATACGCCCGCGCCGAGGCGGGATTGCTGCGGGTGATGGCTGGCGGACCCCAGTCCTTGATGGCGCGCTTGCCGCCGGGCACGATGATCCAGGTGTCCGGGGTGATGCCCGAATTCTCCTCGCGGATGCGGGTCAGGTCGATGTTGTTGCCTGTGAAGCTGGTGATGGCGTCCGCTTCGACGCCGAAGTAGGCAGCCACCTTCTCCACAGTGTCGCCCTTCTGCCAGCGGTAATACGTGCCGTCTATGGGCAGGATGTTGAGCACCTGCCCCGGTTTGAGCAGATGGGGGTTGTCCTCTAGAGTTTCGTAGTTGCCCCACAGCAAGGTGGTCGGCTTGATCTTGAAGGTATCTGCGATGCTGAACAACGTGTCGCCGCTGACCACGGTGTAGGTGACCACCTCCACCTCGGGCCGCTCCGGGATGGTGGTGAGCAGGGAAGCCTTGCGGAGGATGCTCTCGGAGACCCGGGGGTTGTTCGCTGCCAGGGAGGGCAGGTCGATAGAGGCGAGCTTTGCGGAGGCTTCGGCAGCCGGCGGGGCATTCTCAGCGCTGGCGCCGGCGGCCAGCCAGGAGAAAGGAGCGCCGGTCTTGCTAAAGCGCGCCCACACGAGCAAGGCGACGATCACCAGCGATATGACTGCGGCGAGGTTAAGCAAGATGGCTAAAATGCCCCCCCGGGTCTCCGAGGTGGAGGTGGGCGGATCCTCGTTGGTTGGGTCTTCAGTCGGTATCACAGCGCTCATTCTCAGGTTTCGTTACCGGTAGTGATCTCACGTTATTTGCCAGCCACCAAAGCGGATGAACGGGTCGCGGGCTGCCGAAGATGAGAGCCAGTGGCGCCTGAAGGTGGCCGCGGTAGACAATTCTACCGCAGAATTCCGATGAGGGATGAAAATTATACGTTGGGGCGACTATCCGGTATAATCCCCTTCCGGTAGGTATTTCCTGGAGATATACAAGGAAGTGATATGAGAGATAGCAATGCGTTGCCAGACCTGCGCATGTTGCCCACGCCTGCGTTGGTGCCGCACGAGGAGAGAGACCCACGGCGCGTGGAGCGGCTATGCCTACGCCTGAGGGAGGAAGGTGTCTTGAAGAACCCGCCGGTGGTGGCTGCCATTCCACGCAGCGAGCAGTACGTGATCCTGGATGGCGCTAACCGCGCCCTGGCCCTGGCGCAGATGGGTGTGGCGCACATTGTTGCCCAACTGGTCAGCTACGCCGATCCGGGGCTGACGCTGGACACCTGGTATCACATCGTTTCGGGCATGGAGGTGGAGCGCTTCGAGGCCGCCCTGGCGCAGATCGCCGGGCTGCAATTACAGGGCTGCACGCTGGAGGAAGCCCGCGCCGCACTGGCCACCAACCGCGCCGCGGCCTACATCATCCGCAACCACCAGGTGCGCATGGTGTTCAGCCCGGATGGGCGCGTCTTGAGTGATATTCACCTGCTCAACAATATCGTTGGCGCTTATAAGGGAAAAGCCGATATCTACCGCGCCTCCAACGACATCTGGGAGATCCAGCAGCCGTACTATCCCAAGATCACTGCGCTGGTGGTGTTCCCGCGCTACAGCCCCTCGGACATCCTGGCCGTGGCAGCCAACGGCGACCGCGTTCCCAGCGGTGTAACCCGGCACATCATTCCCAACCGCGCCCTGCACATCAACATCCCCCTCAGCGTCTTGGAGGCGGATTGGCCGCTGCAGCGCAAAGAAGCCTGGCTCCACGAGTGGTTGATGGAGCGCATGGCTGCCAACGCCATCCGCTATTACTCGGAATCGACTTTTTCTTTCGACGAATAAGACATTTGCCGGGGAAAATGCAACCAGCCAGGCGGTAAGGGCAGCCTGGCTGGTGGTATTAATTCTGAGTGAAGAAGCGGCTAGAGATACATTTCCGCGGTGACCAGGTGGTTCTGGGTCTTGTCCGAGATGGTGAAGCCGAGCCTGGCAAAGATGGTGCGCATGACCTGATTGTCCGGCGTAATCAAGACCTCGATGCGGCGCAGTTTTTCATCCTTACTGATCTGGATGATCTCTTTCATCAACGCCGTGCCGACGCCTTGCCCGTGATATAAGTCGCTGATCAACACGCTGCAGCGACCCTCATCGAGGCTGTGAATCTTGCTCAAGCGCCCGGCGCCGATGACGCGCACTTCGCCGGTCTCCGGGTCTTCTATCTCGGCGATCAGGGTGATTTCCCGGTCGTAATCGCAGTGACAGATGCGTGACAGGCGTTCGTGCGCCGCGCGCGTGCTCAATAGCATGGGATGCAGGTAGCGCATGTAGACGGTGCGGTCGGAGAGGTTCTCGTGGAACTTGACCAGCAGGGATTCGTCTTCAGGTCGCACCGGGCAGAGGGTAATCGGCGTGCCGTTCTTGGTCTTGCAGGTTTTGACGTATTTCGAAGGATACGGCCGGATAGAGAGGCCGGGCAGCTTCTCCTCGGGCACGCCCTCCTCGTGCACCACTACGCGGGCGTCCAGGGCAATGATGCGCTCGGGTGAAACCATCAGGGGATTGATGTCCAGCTCCTTGATCCAAGGGTGGTCGGCGATGAGCTGGCTGAAGCGCACCATGATTTGCTCGAGGGCGTGCAGGTCCACCGGTTTACGGCCGCGTACACCCTTCAGAGCGGTGTAGATGCGCGTGCGCTCCATCATACGCCGGGCGAGGGTTGGATTGAGCGGAGGCAGGCCCAGAGA
>JAQUAE010000234.1 GCA_028687395.1 Anaerolineales bacterium
CAGTGGCAGGCAGATTACCCAGCTCAACCACCCCAAAATCAAACCCTCACCGACGAACAGGCGGGTGATGTTCCCGGAAGAAGCGCCGATGGCGCGCAACACGCCGATCTCGCGACGGCGCTCGAGCACGCTCAGAGAGAGCGCTCCGCTCAGGGCAATGCTACCGACGCCGCCAATCACCACTGCCATGATTGAGAGCAGAACGACCAGGAAATTGAATTGGTTGATAAATTTGGTGCCGGTTTCATAAGTGGTATCACCCATGCCGAAGATGCCTCGTAGGGGGTTTACCTTCATATTTTTCGAATTATAGAACTCGCGCAGCCGATTTGCCAGGGAACTCTGCTCCTCGGGATTCTCGGAGGTCGTCTTGATCCAGACTGTTCCGGCGCGCCCCACGCTGCCCACATCTCTCAACATCACGTCCCTGTGCATGTGGGCCGAATTGGTGAAAATTGGATCGAATATCGTGCCGACGACTTGCAGGTTCCGTTCTTTATTCTCGGTGTATCTAACCGTCACCCAGTCACCCACGCCGACGCCGACCTCCTCGGCCAGTTTGCTGTTCAACACCACTGCGCTGGTATCTCCGGGTATTAGCCATCGACCGTCTTTGAGCCTGTAGTTATAAAGGTTAGTGGGGGACGGGACACCAAACAGAGTGGCATCATCATCGTCCTCCGAGTATGGTTGGTCTGCCGGACGTAGAGTGATATTGCTCAAGCCCCACATCTCGACGGCCTCGATGCCTGGGTAGCCAAGGGTTACTTCCTCCAGGTGCCTCATTCGCTGGCCTTCGTCGAACACCATGGTGATGTCTGCGTTCAAGATGTCGAACATTACGTCCCGGATGGTGTGAGTCACCGAATCCTGAAAGGCTAGAATGCTCATGAACATCAATCCGCTCAACACCAAGGCTACCTCGAGCAGGAAAACGCGGCGCTTCTGGCGAAAGGCGTTGCTCACTGTGAGTATGAGCATACGAGGCAAATTCTTGATGCGCGTAAGCAGCTTTTCGAGCAATCCCACTTTGGCGCTCAACCCGTAGGTGTTGATGGCCTCGCGCACGGTGACGCGCACCGCTGAGTAGAGCGGGATGAACGCAGCGAGTAACGGGGCGATGAAAGCGATAACAGCCTGCAAGTAGATTGCAGAGAGGGAAATTTCAAAAGCGCCCGGTTCTGCGCCAAAGCTGGAAATCAGCCAGCTGGTGATCATCCAACCGCCGCCGATCCCTATCGGTAGGGAGACAAGCAGGGAGAGTACACTGTATGACAGTATGGTAAGTAAGTAGAATGCCAGGATTTGACCGTTCGTCGCGCCGATGGCTTTCATCATCCCGATTTGATCCACCTGCTGAACGATAATCGTGTTGATGGTGTTGTAAACCAACAACAATCCCAACGCCAGGGCGAAGAAGCCCAACACGCCCAGCAAGAAAAAGACTCCGTCTATCGAATCCTGGAAGAAGTGCTTGTTGGGATCGACAATCCAGCGACCGGTGGCGTAGCCTTGTTTTTCCAGGCGGTCTTGCAAGCGGTCTGCCAGGGCTTTGGCTCCTTCTTCACTGTATTCTGGTGCAGCGACCAAGAGCTGGTTGAAATCGAAGTCGCCGACAACCTTCTCGTAAATCTCGGGCGTGGCGTAGAATTGGGCGTTGCCGCCAAAGTAGGCTGGTTGAACCATTTGGTTATAGACCACGCCGCCGATCTTTAGCAGGCGGATGACGTCGTCCACCTTTATGTAAACCGCGCCATCATTGGGAATTTTGAATGTTGCCTGGTTGTCTTGCCCATTGGCGATAATCTCGTCGGTTGGCCAATCGCCCTTGACCAATGCCAGCTTGTTGAGCTTCTGGTTTTGGTAATTCTGTCGGGCAGTGATGGTACCTGGCATCCACTCGTCATCGGGACTCAACCGCCATTCGATATTCGTCGAGCTCATTCCTTCGATTTCGGCTACGCCCTCGATCGTCTTGAGGGCGTCGATCTGGTCTACGCTCACTGCTGGCCCGACATACAGGTTGATCATCGCTGGGTTCATAGCAATCCAGATTTCCTGCATGCCATGTACCATGAGGTTGCGCGTGCTCAGGATCATGCCGATAGCAGCCGCGCCGATCGAGATGATCAACACCACCTGCAAGGTGCGACCTTTGTTTTTCCACAAGTCGCGGTAGATTTTATAGCGTAAGACGCCCATCGCTTGCTCTCGCTAGTAGCCTGTCCAGACCGCCCCACCTACGAACTCGTCGCGGGTGATTCTGCCGTCGATGATCTCCACCACCCGCGGCACCCGGCGCGCCAGCTCCTTGTCATGGGTAACCATCACCAGCGTCTTGCCTCGCTCCACCAGGCCCAGGAAGAGGTCGAAGACGTCGTTGGCGGTGCGCGTGTCCAGGTTGCCGGTAGGCTCGTCAGCCACGATCAAATCAGGGTCGTTAGCCAGGGCGCGCGCAATCGCGGCGCGCTGCTGCTGACCGCCGGAGACCATGCCAGGCAACTTGTGAGCCTGGTCTGCCAGCCCAACTGCCTCCAGCAAGGCCATCGCCCGTTCCTTGCGCTCTTTAGGATGATACTTTTTGGCGAAGTCCATCGGCAGGATCACGTTTTGCAGGATGTTGAGGGAGGGCAGCATCTGGAAGAACTGGAAGATGATGCCGACGTGCTCGCCGCGCCAGGCGGCCAGCTCGTTCTCGCTCATTTTGTGCACCTCGCGGCCTGTGACGATCACCTGCCCATCGGTGGGGCGGTCGATGCCGGTGATCATGTTGAGCAGCGTAGATTTGCCGTTGCCCGATGGGCCGACGATGGAGACGAATTCGCCCGGCTTGACGTCGATCGAAATGCCCTTGAGGACGGTCACTTCATCATCGCCGACCGGGAAGTTCTTGACCACGTCGATGACCTGCACCAGCTTGCCATTACCATTGGAATTACTCATCGGCCCTTCTCCTGCTTACGACGGTACGGAGGTTAAGACTCGGCTGACCACATAAGTGATAGCTTGGGCTGGTAGTTCTCTGCGTCGTACCAGGCCTGGATATCCACGGTTTTTACGCCTTCGCTGGCCAGTTCGAGCTCCACGTCGGTCCACAGGCGCTCCTGGTTGAAGGCGGCCATGCGTCCGAAGATGCCCTCTTTGGTCAGCTTGGCGGCAATGAAGGCGAAGTTCGCCGCGCCGAGCAGATCCTGGCCGTCGGGCGAACCGGTGCGCAGCAGGTAGGTCAGGTGCTGCACGACGATCTCCTCCTGGAGGATGTGCTTGAGCAGGTAGGCGGTCTGTAAACCGCTCCCCAGCGCGGCTTCGCGGCTCGAAGGCGCTTCGACGGATCTTCTGCCCGGTTTCTGCTTTACGGACGCCAGCCAGGGGGAGAGTAATTCAGCGTATTTAGTGGCTTTCTCCTCCTGCGGGTGGGCGCCATCTGAGACCAGGATGACGGCGTAGTTCGCCGGCGTCTGGCGCTTATCCTGCATGGCGAGCAGAGCCAACTTTTCCGGATCGTAGGGCACCTCGGGGATGAGCACCCGGTCTACACCGGCCAGAAAGGCCATCAGCAGGCTGCTGTAGCCGGATTTGGCGGCGAAGGTCTCGATGACGACGATCTGTTCCCGCGAACCAGCCAGGGCGCGCAACTCATGAATGAAAGCCACGCCGCGCGCCAGTCCGGTGCTGAATCCGAGAGTGTAATCCGTGCCCAGTATGTTGTTATGGATGGTTTTGGGAATGGCGATCACTGGCGCGCCATGCTGGCTGAGGTGGGCGGCGTAGTGTAGCGTGTCGTCGTCCCCGATAACGATCAGCGCCCGGTAATCCAGGCGCTTGATGACCTCCTGGATGTGCGCGGTCAGGTCTTGCTCGCCCTGCCCCGCCTTGCGCAGGAATTCGGGCACCTCGCTGGTGGGCACGCAGCGCGGGTCGAGGCGTGATGAATGAAGGAACGACCCCGGGGTGCGGTCGATCGGGCGCACCATGTTCTTGGTGAGTTCGGTGAATTGCTCGCTATACGTGGAGGGGTCATGGGGGTTA
>JAQUAE010000235.1 GCA_028687395.1 Anaerolineales bacterium
GGTATCGAACCGATGGCCATCGTGAAAGATGGCTTGATCCCCGGAATGAACATCGTAGGCGAAAAGTTTTCGTCCGGGGAATATTTTTTGCCCGACCTGATCATCGCCGCGGACGGCATGCAGAAGGCAATGGAATTATTGGAGCCTGAGCTGCGCGCTCGCCACCAGGCGGTCGAATCGGCCGGCACGGTCATCCTGGGCACCGTGAAAGGCGATATCCACGAGATCGGCAAGTCGCTGGTGGGCACCATGCTCTCAGCCAACGGCTTCAAGGTGCACGACCTGGGCGTAGACGTGCCCACGGATGCTTTCATCAGCAAGGTGAAGGAAACGAAACCGGACATCCTCGGCCTCTCCGCCCTGCTGACCACTACTATGACCGTCCAACGCGAGGTCATCCAGGCGCTCAATGAAGCCGGTGTGCGCGATAACCTGAAAGTCATGGTCGGCGGCGCGCCGGTGACGCGCAGTTGGGCGGAAGAAATCGGCGCCGACGGTTATGCCGAGGACGCCATGGGTGCCGTTCAATTGGCCAGGAACCTGGTGCGCAAATAGTCCCAGCGCCTGGGAGCAGAATCACATCGAACCACGCGCTCACCTCTGAGGCAAGCTAGATGGCTAAACACATCAAAAGCATTCACGACCCCAAGATCAGCCTGAACATCCTCACCCTGGAAGAGGTGCGGAAGATTCACACCGCCACCTTAGATATCATCGAATCGACGGGGGTAAGGTTCCCCTCCCACCAGGCGTTGGATATCCTCGAGGCGCATGGCGCCCAGGTGAACCGCGAGACAATGGTAGCCAAGATTCCCGGGCACCTGGTCGAGGAATACCTGGGCGAGGCGCCACCCACTTACACGCTGGCAGCGCTCGATCCCGAGCTGGATTTGCCCATGGACGGCAACCACAGCTTCCTGGGCACGGATGGCTGCGGGGTGGAGATCATCGACGCCTTTACCGGCGAGCGCAGGCGCAGCACCAAGCAGGATGTCTCCGACGTAGCCCGGGTGGCCGATTACCTGGAGGAGATCGCCTTCCACTGGGTGCCGATCGCCGCCCAGGATTACCCGGCTTACAGCCGCGGCCTGCACGAACTGGAGGCAATTTGGCAGGTCTCGCAGAAACACCTGCAAACCGAGTCGATTTACTCCAAAGAAGAGATGGAGACTGCCATCGAGATGTGCACCCTGCTCGCCGGCGGGCGGGAGGCGTTGCGCAAACGCCCGATCTTCTCGGTGATGCAGTGCACTGCCGGCCCGTTGGGGCACGATGGCGGCAGCCTGGAAGCCGGATTGCTGGCTGCCGAAGCCGGGTTGCCGGTGGGCTATATGACCATGGCAGCCTGCCTGACCACCGGCCCTGCCACCCTGGCAGGCAACCTGGTTGTCGGCAACGCCGAGGTCATCTCGGCTCTGGCGTTGATGGAGATGGCCTATCCCGGCTGCCCGGTATATTATGCCGCCGCCCAGACCTCGTCCGACCTGCGCACCGGCGGGTACACCGGTGGCGGGCCGGAGGATTTCCTGTTTGGCGCGGCGACCAACCTGTTAGCGGATTTTTACAAGGTTCCCCTTTCCATGGGCGCCTACGCCACTGGCGCCAAGGAGCCCAACTGGCAATCCGCGGTGGATAACAGCCTGTCCTCCTTCATGGCGGTTTCCACCCTCGCGGACATGCTCCTCGGCGCGGGCTTGCTGCACGGCTCGCGCATTTTCTCCTACGAGATGCTGCTGATGGATTGCGAGATCTGGGATATTCACCACGCCATGTTCAAAGGTATCGTCGTCGACGAAGAGAACCTGGCCCTGGACGTCATTCGCGCCGTCGGCCCGGGCGGAAATTTCCTGACCCAACGCCATACCAAGCTGCACATGCGCGAGCGTTGGGTGCCAACCTTGATGGACCGCCGGCCATATAACGTGTGGGAAGAGAAACGGGATGGGCCGCGCCAGTGGGCTCTGGAGAGAGCGCAACACATCTTGAACGAGCATCACCCCAACCCACTGGACCCCAGGCTGGCTGCCGAGTTGAGCCGGCTGATTGCCAAACACGAAGAGAGGGCGTTGGCGAGCGAAAAGTGAATATATGAGAAGATGCGAATGCTTGACGTTTACACTAAAATGGTGTAGTATACTTCCATATGTAATATTTCCCTATGGAATTATTTAGTGAGAAACACTTCTTTGGCTTTTCAAACGGAACAATTTACTGACGCCCTGTGGCGCCTGTTCCGCGTCAAACAAAGCCTGATCGCAGTGCTACCGGAGGATTTGGCCAGCATAAAAGGCCGCCTGGGCGATATCCAATTTGAAAGCGGCTCCAGGCGCGGGTCTGACTATAGCTCCTTCTATCGGGTTGGAATTCACCTCTCGCAACAGGGAGACCCCGTGACCATGAGCGACCTCTGTGGGGCTTCCAGCATTCCTCCCAGCACGGCCACCCGCATCGTTGACTGGTTGGTGGAAAATGGTCACGCCGAGAGGTTTTCCGATCCCGAAGATCGCCGCATTGTTCGTGTAAAGCTTACCGAGAAAGGCCAGGAGCTTTATCGAGCTATCGACGATTTCATCAGCCAGCGCGTCGAGCTGATTCTCCATCAATTTGCCGAGAAGGAGCGAGAGGAATTGATACGCTTGCTGAGAAAATTGGTGGAGGCGATTGACAGAATTGCTTAACATTGTGCGCTTTTTATTTAAGTTATTATTTCCATTTAGAATATTTGTACCAGGAATGATATTCTGATGACTACTACAGGGATCTCCTCACGTTGGCGTACCATTGGGTTGATGGCCGGCTTGATGATGGGGGTGCTCCTGACCCTGATGGATCAGACCGTGGTCAGCACGGCTATGCCTACCATTGTCGGCCAGTTGGGAGGGCTTCAACTATATGCCTGGGTATTCTCGGCCTACATGCTGGCCCAGACTTCTTTCTTGACCATCTTCGGCAAACTATCCGATCTTTATGGACGGAGACTTATGTTCCTGGTGGGCGTGGGCGCCTTCATGCTGGGCTCAATCCTGTGCGGGCAGGCGCGCTCGATGGAGCAGCTCATCTTATTCAGAGGCTTGCAGGGCATCGGCGGAGCCGGGCTGATGCCCACCGCCCTGGCCATCCTGGGTTTCCATTACGGCCCTCGGGAACGAGCCAGGCTGCAGGGCATCCTGGGTAGCGCCGCCGGCCTGGCCGTGGTCGCTGGCCCCGCTGTGGGCTCTCTCATCGTCGAGAACTTTTCCTGGCGCTGGGTCTTCTACGTCAACCTGCCCATCGGGGTCTTTGCGGCGCTCCTGGTCTTGCTGTTCCTGAGCGAATCGCGGGAGACGAAGGTTGCCCCAGCGATCGACTACCTGGGCGCCCTGACCCTGCTGGGATGGGTGGTCTCCTTGATGCTGGCTTTCTTCTTTGGCCGCGACCTTCCCTGGAGCTCACCTCAAGTCCTGGGTTTTCTCGGAGCCTTCGTCCTGCTATTCGCGCTGTTCCTGTACAACGAGAGCCGGGCTCGAGAGCCAATCCTGCCCTTGAGAATCTTCGCCCACCCTACCGTTGCCGCGGCCAGCGCAGTAGCCCTCGTCCGGGCCGTCGCGTTCTACGCCCTGATCATTTACGTCCCACTATTGGTGCAAGGGGTGCTTGGAGGCACGTCGCAGGAAGCCCGTAATGCCCTGACCACCTTTGCATTTCCGGTCATCCTGGGCGCGGTGGTGGCGGGTTTTCTTATCGCTCGTAACACCAGTTACCGCGCCTTACTGATTGGCGGGCTGGCGCTCTACGGCGCCGGGCTATGGCTGGTGAGCCAGGCCGGGATGAATACCGCTATGCCATCCTTGAACCGGAACCTGGCCCTGGCCGGATTCGGCGTGGGGCTGACCCAGGTGACCCTCGTCCTGGCTCTCCAAAATTCGGTTGCGCGTGAGCACATGGGCACCGCCTCGTCCCTCGCCAACTTCTTCACCAATCTGGCAGGCACACTGGGGATAG
>JAQUAE010000236.1:0-1991 GCA_028687395.1 Anaerolineales bacterium
CTAGTGCATCCATCAGCTCGGCTGAGAAGGTCTCGATGCGCAGGGAGGGTAGGGAGATGGAAATGTTCTCGCCCTGGTAGCGTTCTCCCACGCGCTTGACCAGCTCCAGGATGTGGGTGTAATCCGATGAGGAGAGCGAGAGCAACCCCACTTCTTCGAAGCCGGTGTTACGGATGGCTTCGTCGATGGCCTGCAGGATTTCCTCTACTCCCCGTTCACGCACCGGGCGGGTGATCATCCCCGCGTGGCAGAAGCGGCAGCCGCGCGTGCAGCCGCGCATGATCTCTATCGAGATGCGGCTGTGCACCGTCTCGATGTAGGGGACGACGAAGCGGGTAGTCAGGGGAGGCAGATGAGGAACGATGCGCTTGACCACTGGAAGGGGCGCCGAGTCGATTAATTTGCGCAGCCCGGAAAAGGTGTCGTCAGGGTTATAGTCGGCTGCGTACAGGGAGGGCACATACACCCCCCAAATGCGGGCCAGGCTGGCCAGCAGCCCGGCGCGCTCGCCAGCGCTTGCCTTCCACGCTGCGTAGGCGTCCAGGATTTCGTGGATGACCTCTTCCCCTTCGCCGACGACGAAGGCGTCGATGAAGGCGTGCATGGGCTCGGGATTATAAGCAGCATGCCCGCCGGCGATGATTAATGGGTGTTGGCGTCCCCTCTCCTGGCTGAAGAGAGGAATGCCGGCCAGGTCCAGGGCGTTGAGCGTGTTGGTGTACAGCGTTTCGTAGGGCAGTGAAAAGCCCAGGATGTCGAAATCCGCCAGGGCATGCTTGCCCTCCAGGGAATAGAGGGGCAGGCTGGCCTGGCGCATCTCTCTTTCCATATCGATCCAGGGGTTGAAGGCGCGTTCCGCCAGTGCGTCCGGGCGCTGGTTGATGAGGTCGTACAGGATAGCCAGTCCCAGGTTGGACATCCCAATGTCGTAGATGTCCGGAAAGATCAAGGCCACTTTGAGCGGTGTGCTCTTCCAATCTTTGACGACCTGGTTGAGCTCGCCCCCGATATAGCGGCCGGGTTTCTGTACCACAGGTAAAATGCGCTCGAGCGTACCACTAATGACAGCCGGATTCACGCGAGAATGCCTCCAGGCGGGGGAAAAATTAGATAAGTATGGGAGAAATTATAACAGAGGCCAGACAGGGTGCTTGAAATCAAATGAAAACGCCCCTGGGCCACTCACCAGGGGCGTCTGAGCGGCTATTCGAAAATCCAGCGATCGACGTCACGCTCCCAACGCACCAGCTCCTCGGGGTGAAACCACATGTTGACTTCATTTTCCCCGTTTTCTACGCCGTCCGAAGCGTGGGTGATATTGTACCCGATTTCGAGGGCGAAATCGTGGCGAATCGTTCCCGGAGCTGCCTGGGTGGGACGCGTCAGGCCCATCGTCTGGCGCACTGCTTCGACAGCGTTGGGGCCTTCCCACACCATGGCCATTACCGGGGCCGAGGTGATGTAGCGGATGAGCTTATCGTAGAAATCCTTGCCCTTGTGCATGCCGTAGTGTCGCTCGGCAAGGTCTTTGCTAACCTGCATGAATTTTGCCCCGACCAGGCGCAAGCCGCGCTGTTCCAGGCGAGTGATGACGATCCCGATCAAGCTGCGCTGAACGCCATCGGGTTTGACCAACACCAATGTCCGTTCCACAAAATCCTCCGATGATAGAGTCTTTGACGGGCCGGCGGGCGCTACCCGCCGGAATGATATATCTTTTGGCCAGGCTGCTTAGCGGAGGAGTTCTTCCGCTTTGGTGTACGCCTCGAGCGCTTCGTTAAGCTGCTGGGAACGCATGTAGGCATCCCCCAGGCTCTGCCAGAGCTGGACGTCCATCGGGTACTGGTAAAGCACCTGGGTGAGCTCGGCGATGACGTCGCCAAGCCTGGCGCGCGAGCGGATCAACCCGTCGTAGATCGGATAGGCTTCGCCGGGTTTACCAGCTTGCAGGTTTTGGTGCGCCAGAGCCAGTTGCTCAGCGAACTCGTCCG
>JAQUAE010000236.1:2091-3978 GCA_028687395.1 Anaerolineales bacterium
CGGGCGGTTCGATCTCACCCGCTGCGTGCTTCACCCACTCTGGCGGCTCCTTCAGGCGTTCTTCGGGTTGGAGCAGCAGAGCTTCCTCCGCCCCTTGTTTCGCTGCCAGGTTCTCCAACCAGGCAAAAGCGGCGTTGGTTTCTTCTTCGGATAAAGGTGCGCCTTCGGGAGCCCCTGCACCGGGTTGGGCTTCCGCCTCAACAGCCGGCTCAAAGGCTGGCGTTTCGACGGTGGCCTGCGCTGTAGGGGGTGGCGCTGCACCGGTCGCTTCTCTATCCAGGCTCTGCAGCGATTCCATGATGTCTGTTTCGCTGCTGGGGGTGGTTTGCGCGACGCGTGACACGAACACCGGTTGCGTCTCCGCTTCGGAAGGCGCTGCTGTCGGGGGTTCAGCGGCGCTCATTTCCTGTGTTGGCGCGCCTGGTTCGGGGGTCTGGATGGTATCCTTCAGCCAATCCGGTATGCCGCTCTCGGTAATTTCAGAGGGCATTTCCAGGATGGGCTGCGGCCCGACTTCTTCTTGGGTTGGCATAACCGATTCGACTGATGGCTGCTCAGGCTCGGCCGCAGGGGCAAGCTCTTCCAGGTCATTCAGCCAGTCGGGGAGTTCGGTTGCGGCAAGCTGTTCCTCGGGAGCAGCAGGGAGTTCTTGGTCAGTAGGTGGCACTGTCACCCCTTCAGGCGCGCCTGCAGATGGTTCGGTTTCCAGACCTTGCAACCAGGTTACCATCGAATCGCCTGGTGAGGGAGGCGCTTCCTCCAGCCACGAGAGGGAATCTTCCTTGGATGCATCGCTTGGCGCGCCGGGGATGGGAGGCGCCTCTTCTTGAGGCGTTTCGTCAGGCGCCAGCGAACGTATCCACTCCGGGATTTCGGCGGGCGCCAGCCCTTCCCCGAGGGGCTCATCGAACGGAGAGGGTTCGGTGGGAGGAATTGCTTCCGCCTCGTCTTGCGCAGGTTTCCACCCGGCATCCTTCATCCACTCGGGCAGTTCTCCTGGCGTGGCTTCGGCAGTGAGTTGTGCTTCGCCCGGGGATGGCTCTGACGGAGGTTCAACCTCGACCGCGGCGCTCCATTCGTCGCTGAGTTTCGGCGGTGCACCCGGCTCGGGGGTCGCGCCTGCTGGGAATCCATCCACTTCGGTTGTGGCGCTGGGCGCTTCCTCAGGGGGAACCAGCCAGTCGGGCAACCCTTCTCCCTCTGGCTTTTCGCCTTCGATTTGAACACCCAAGGAGGAAGCCCATTCCGGTTGACTGGCCTGTTCAGCGAATCGGCGCCCCGGTCGCCACTCCAGTTTCTCGACGTTGACCGCCGCATCGGGAACTTGTTCAGGAGTGGGCGTGCTCTCTGTGACGAAAGCTGCATACGGGTAGAGGGCGCGGTAGCGCATCTTGAAGGTCTCAACCTCAACTTCCCGGTCGGTGTGAACCAGAAGCTCGCTCAACAAGCGATTGGCTTCGAGACAATAGGGATACTTGGCAATCAGGCTGTTGCAAATTTCGACGGATTCCACCTTTTGGTTTGCCAGCGCATACGCCCTGGCCAGCAGCACCTGCAAATCGGGGCGTTGGGCATCCTCACCGAGGGCGATGCGCAGCTCGGCGATGGCCTGCTGGTACAGCCCGCCCTTGATGTACATGCGCGCCAGCGCGCCGCGGGTCAGGTTGATCTTTGGCGGTTCGATGCCGTTCCGCCGCCCGCACAGGCGCCTCAGCTCGCCTTGAATCGCAGCGTTGGCCGGTTGTACTTCGAAAGCCCGCTCCATGTGCCAGATCGAATCGTCCAGGTTGCCCTCGTCTTCACGAATGATGCTCATGCCGACGTGCGAGACGAAGTCGTCCGGAGCAGCGGAGAGGAGACGCTGGAAGATATCTGAGGCGTCGACAA
>JAQUAE010000237.1 GCA_028687395.1 Anaerolineales bacterium
CGGATACCAACGTGATCATCGTCGCCGCCACCAACCGCCCTGACATCCTCGACCCGGCGCTGCTCCGGCCGGGGCGCTTCGACCGCCGCGTCATCCTCGACCGGCCGGATATGCGCGGCAGAGAGGCTATCCTGAAGGTGCACACACGTGGCAAGCCCCTTTCGACCGACGTCGACCTGGGCGTCCTGGCCCGCTCCACACCCGGCTTCGTTGGCGCCGACCTGGAAAACCTAGTCAACGAGAGCGCCATTCTCGCCGCCCGGCGCAACAAGAAAGCCATCGGGCAAAGTGAGCTGGAGGAAGCCATCGAACGGGTGATTGCCGGTCCGGAGCGCAAGAGCCGCCTGATCAGCGAGGAAGAAAAGCGCATCGTCGCTTACCACGAAGCCGGGCACGCCGTGGTCATGCACGCGCTCCCGGAGGCCGACCCGGTGCACAAGGTCTCTATCATCGCCCGCGGCCTGGCTGGCGGCTACACCATGGCCCTGCCCGAAGAGGATCGCACCCTGATGCCGCGCAAGAAGATGATCGCCGACATGGTTGGCTTGCTCGGCGGCCGCGCCGCCGAGGAGCTAGTTTTTGATGACATCACCTCCGGCGCCTCCAACGACCTGGAACGGGTGACGCGCATGGCGCGCGCCATGGTCACCCGCCTGGGAATGAGCGACGCTATGGGGCCGCTGGTCTATGGGCAGAAGGAAGAGCTGATCTTCCTGGGGCGCGAGATTTCCGAACAGCGCGATTACTCCGAGGAAACCGCCGAGAAGATCGACGCCGAAGTGCGCCGCCTGGTTCAGGACGCCTTCGAGAGGGCCAAAGCCATCCTCTCCGAGTTCCGCGACAAGCTGGACTCAGTGGCACAGCGCCTTTTAGAGCTGGAAACCATCTCGCGGGAGGAGTTCGAAAGCATCTTTCCCCCGCCCAGCAAGAAGAATAGTGGGACGCCCATCCCCGTGGAACAAACCGTCGGCGTGCAGGTGGCTCCCTCGAGTTAAAGCTACTTGCCTGGCGCACATCCCTTGCAAGTCTCTCCGGTGAAACGTGGCGCATGAGATGACCCCTTTGCACCACGTCTCACTTTTTAAAGGCACTGGGCCGATGATTCCAGAGTCTTCACCATACAAGCCTGATGAGAGTGAAAGTGCGGCCTACCGGGCCGCTCGAGAGGGCGCGGTATACACCCTTGAGGAGCAATGCGGCGCCCTGGAGATCGGCGGCCGCGACCAGGTGGAATTCCTGCACAACAAGACCGCCAACGACCTGCACCGCCTCACCCCCGCTCATTCCGTGCTCTGCCCCCTGCTCACGCCCACAGCGCGCCTGCGCGATGTGCTGCGCGTTTTGCGGCGCGGCGATGCACTTTGCGCGCTCACCCTACCCGGCCGCGGCGAGGGCACGCTGGCTTTCCTGCGCTCCCAGATCTTCTTCCGCGACCAGGTAAGCCTCACAGACAGGAGCCATGAAAGCCTGCAAATCGACCTGGACGGCCCTGGCGCCCATGAACTGGTCCAGCAGCTCGGCCTCGTTCACCCCGTCCAACCCGACGAGGTAGCCATGCTGCGCTTCGAGGGCGAGGAGGTGGTGTGCATCGGTCAGCCCGGCTTGAACGGCCGCGGGGTGAAGCTCCTGGCACCGGCTCATTTGCAGGCAGGCCTGCTGGGCTTCCTGAAAGCTGAGGGCGCACTGCCCTTATCGCCAGGCCTGCACGACCTCCTGCGTATCGAAGCTGGTCTGCCCGGACCTCGGGGAGAGCTCACCCAGGATTACACTCCCCTCGAGGTTGGCCTGGAGCCGGCTGTCTCGGCAGACAAGGGTTGCTACACCGGGCAGGAGGTGCTCGCCCGCCAGCGCAATTACGATAAGATTATCCAGAGGTTGGCAGGCTTAGCCTTCACTGAGCCGGCGCCCGCGGGGGTCTCTTTGTGGTCACAGAGCCATCTGGCGGGCAAGGTCACCTCGACGGCGCAATCCCCCCGCTTCGGCGCCATCGGGTTGGGCGTCATCAGGCGGGAGCACCTGACGCCAGGGACAACCCTGAACGTGAGCGAGGCGCAAAGCAATATCACGGCCAGGGTGGTCGCCCTGCCATTCGATCAGGCGGAAAGGGAGGGAGCATGAGCACAAGGGAAGATTTTCAGGGGAAAATTGCCCTGGTGACCGGTTCGGGCCGTGGCATCGGCAGGGCCATCGCCTTGCATCTGGCCAGGCTGGGCACGGACGTGGTGGTCAACTTCTTCCGCAATCGCACCCCCGCCGAAGCCACCGCTCAGGAAATCCGCAGCCTTGGTCGCCAGGCGCTGCTCGTTCGAGCGGACATGGGCGACATCCAGGATATCCACGCCTTGTTCGACCAGGTCGCGGAGCGCTTTGGCGGTTTGGACATCCTAGTGAGCAGCGCCGCGTCGGGCTACAACCGGCCAGCGCTGGCACAAAAGCCCAAGGGCTGGGATTGGACGATGAACATCAATGCCCGCGCCTTGCTGTTCGCTGCCCAGCGCGCCGTGCCATTGATGGAAGCGCGCGGCGGTGGCGCGATCGTTGCCATCAGCAGCCCCGGAGCGGGACGAGTGCTGCCCGACTACGTCGTGGTTGGCGCCTCCAAGGCAGCCCTGGAGGCGGTGGTGCGCTACCTGGCGGTCGAGTTGGCGCCCAAGAACATTACCGCCAACGCCGTATCCCCTGGCATCGTACTCACCGAGGCGTTGCAGCACTTCGGTGTCGTCCAGGAGGGGAACCTGATCGAGAAGGTAGTCCAAACAGTGCCTGCCGGGCGTCTGGTGACACCCGAAGACGTCGCTGGCGTGGTGGCGTTCCTGTGCTCTCCCCAGGCGAGCATGATTCGCGGCCAAACCATAGTGGTCGATGGCGGCCACACCCTGCTCGTCCCCGGGTCAGCCTGACCCCCGTTATCGGCCGTATTTGCCCATCAATTGCCCTTCAGCCAGAACGTGGCCTTGCATGGCTTTCTCCACCTCGGCTTTAGACGTCCCCTGCGGCAACGCCAGGAGGAGGTCAAGGGCATATAGCTTGAAGTAATAGCGATGGGGCGCACCGCGCGGCGGGCACGGGCCACCATAGCTCAGCTTGCGGAAGCTGTTCACCCCCTGCACACCCACGCCGCTGACACCCTCCGCCAGGCCGGATGTCTGCGGCGACAGGTCGAAGACTACCCAGTGCACCCACGTCCCGACAGGAGCGTCGGGGTCATCCATGATCAACGCCAGACTCTTGGCTTGCGCTGGCATGCCCGACCACTGCAGCGGCGGAGAGAGATCCTCGCCATCACAGGTGTACTTTTTGGGAATCGCACCGCCTTCGCTGAAGGCGGCGCTGGTGATTTGAATTGACATGGCCGTAACTCCTTCTTGCTCACCCGGTGACACAGCTCCTGCACAAGACGCGCAGAGCAGGACCAAGGCACTCCCAACCAGATAAGCTCTTGCCATACTGCTACCCCACTTCAAACCCTGGAGACGCGCCCTCACACTCCGACCAGCATCGCCCGGGCTGGCGCGCCGTCGCAGCCCTCGATCTTCAACGGCAGGCAATATAAGGTATAGCGCCCCTGCGAGACGCCTGAGAGGTCCAACCCCTCGACGACAACGACCCCAGCTTTGAGCAGAATCTCGTGCACCGGCCGGCTCTGCTTATATGGCGCCACAGAGAGGTAATCCACGCCGACAAGCTTGACGCCGCGATCCACCAGGTACTGGGCAGCATCCGGGCTAACCCCGACGAAGCCGGTTTGAAATTCAGCGACGCCCTTTGCCCAGAAATCGCTGTTGCGCGTCTTGAAGATCAGGCGTCGGGTGCGCGGCGGGATGTCAGCGTGCTCCAGGACGGAGGCGGTGATCAGCTCCACGTCGGGCAGGTGCAGCAGGTAGACCCTCCCGGTGAGCAATTTCAAGGGAATCTGCTCGACGGTCGCCCCGCCGCTCACGAAGTGGAACGGAGCGTCCACGTGCGTGCCGGTGTG
>JAQUAE010000238.1 GCA_028687395.1 Anaerolineales bacterium
AGTTGATTTACTCGAAGCGTGTAGAATTGCTTTATGGCAATATCACCTATTTCATTGCAATTCTGAATATCGCTACTGGGGAAGAAAAGCAGCTCGTGGAAATCAACGGCAGATTTCCAATCTGGATGGATGAATAAGAATCAGGGGTGAGGAGGTAGATTTCGAACGAATTGAAGAAATGTGAGATGAAAGACGGACACACTGGAGCATTAGCCTGTCTGCTCTCAGCTCCCCCTCTTCATTTTGGGTAGCCTGACTCTATCATCTCCTTGCTGAAGGGAAGGCCATACACATTCTTCCCGAACAGTCCAATGAAAGATTGACGGTCTCGCAATGACAACACGTATACGTGGGCGCCAGCCCGAAACAATCCCAGGTTAAGGATGAGATTGATTGCGACACCCCTGCTGGAAATGCTCATGCTGCTTTGACAGCGAATAGATACTTCCGGTGAGTCCGGCTAAGCGATGAGGTTACTCATGTTTTTATAAATTTTCTCTTGACAAAAGCAGCGTTTTCATAGATGCTTCGCTCCCTCCGTTCGTTCGCAATGACGTAGTGCGGAGCGATGTTATGATGGGATAATTGTGAATGCCCCCTCGCTCTTTGCCAGGATCCGGGCTCGTTCCTACCTTCAACCATAAACTTGAGACCTTAGACTTTTAGCCCGAAACCAACATTTTCCGTTTTCCAAATCTCAAATCCCCCTCCCGGCTTCCAGGATGGCGTAGAGCATCACTCCCGTGGCAACGGCCAGGTTGAGCGAGCTCACCCGCCCGCCCATCGGCAGGCGCAGCAACAGCTCGCAGGCTGCGGCTTGTTCGGCGCTCAGGCCCTTTTGCTCGCTGCCCATCAACAGGCACAGCGGGCGAGGGTAAGCGGTCGCCTGGCGGTAATCCATCTCGGCGTGCGCGGAGGTGCCCACCAGGTGGTAGCCGTGCTCGCCGGCCCACTGGCGGAAACGGGCGAAGCTTGTTTCGACGATGGGGTGCCAGAAAGCCGCCCCCATGCTGGCGCGCAAGGAGGTGGGATGATACGGGTCAGCGCCGCCCTCCAGGAGCAGCAGCCCACTGCAGCCCACGGCATCGATGGTGCGCAGCGCCGTACCGATGTTGCCGGGGTCCTGCGGCGCGACCAGCGCCACTCCCCAGGGGAAGTTCGCCGGATCGAGCTCCTCCAGCGACCAGCGCCGTGGCTGGGCCACCGCCACGATGCCCTGCGGGTTGTCCTTATCGGCCAGCGTCTCGAAGACCCGGTCGAAGACGGCGTAGCACGGCGTGCCACGCCCCGCCTCGCTCTCCACCAATTCCCGGGCGTAGTCGCCCTTCAGCCGCTCCGGCGAGAAGAATATCGAATGGATGCGCACGCCCCTTCCCTGGCGCGCCGCAGCGACCGCCTCGCCCACGTGGTGGATGCCCTCCACAAGCAAAAGGCCGCTCTGCTTGCGGCCCTTGGACTGGCGCAAGGAGCGCGCCTGTTTAATCTTGGGGTTGTTTGGGCTGGTGATGCGTTCCATCAGGCGCGGCGCGGCAGCCAGGCCAGGACGGTGGTGCCCTCGCCGGGGGCGGAGGTGATCTCGACGTCGCCGCCCACCTTGCGGGCGCGCACGTGCATGTTGGAGAGCCCATGCCCCAGCGTCACGCTCATCTTGCGCAGGTCGAAGCCCATGCCGTTATCGGCCACCTCGAGCAGCACCCTATCCCGGCTGGTCCAGATGCGCACGTCCACCCGCCGGGCTTGCGAGTGCTTGGCCACGTTGGCCAGCGCCTCCTGGCAGATGTGAAACAGGGCCGTGGCGTGCGAGATCGGCAGCCCGACGATGCCATCCTCCGGGCAGACCAGCGTGGCGTCGGCCAGCGTGTTGATGCGGAACTCGTCGATCAGGCGTTGCAGGCTATCGCGCAGGTCGGAGCCGACGAACTCGCGCGGGCGCAAATCCAGGATGTAAGCGCGAATATCGCGGATGGTCTTGTTCAGCCCATCGATGGCCTGCTCGATCTTGACCCTGGATTGCTTCGGGTCTTCGTCGATGGCCATGCGAGCGTAATCCAGGGCCAGCCCCACGGCGTAGATGGACTGAATGATGCCGTCGTGCAGATCCATGCCGATGCGTTCGCGCTCCTCCAGGACGGCCAGGCGCCGCGCCTGGCGCTGCAGGTTGGCGTTCTCGATGGTGATTGCCGCCCAGGCGGCGATGGAATTGAGCAGGTTCATCTGGCGCTCGCTGAAGGCGCACCTGGCATAGCTCACCACGCACATCACCCCGACCACCTCGCCGCGGGCGCTGAGCGGGATGCAGGCCATCAAGCGAAAGCCCGCGGCAGCCACGTTCGCCCTCAGGTGGCGCACGTCCTTGTTCAGGTTTTCCATGCAACACGGCTTGCCGCTCATCGCTACCGAGCCGATCAGCCCTTCCCCCATCTGGAAGCGCTCGCGAGTAAAGAACGCCTCGCTGAACTCGCCGCGGTGCATGGCCAGTTGCAGCTCCTTGCCGCCGTCCTCGCGCAGGTAGATCTCGCCAGCCTGGATGCCCAGGTAGGCCAGGACGCGATCGAGGGTCTTCTCCAGGATTTCGTCCACCTCCAGGGTGTTGGTCAGGGCGGTGGCGATGTCGTTGAGCAGCGCCAGGTCCTCGTTGCGCTGGCCCAGCGCCTCGTCGCGCGCCAGCAGCGCCTCGTACATGCGGGCGTTGTTGATCGCCACGGCCGCGTAGGCCGCCAGCGTCTCGATCACCCGCTGGTCTTCCTCGGTGAACTCCAGCCCGTCTCGCTTGTTGGTCAGGTAAATCTGGCCAAGCGACTGCTCCCCCAGCAGAATCGGTACGCCTAAAAAGGAGGTCATGAAGGGATGGGGGGAGGGAAAACCCACGCTGCGCTCGTCCTGCATGATGTTGGCAATGCGCAGCGCCTTGCGCTCATCCCGCAGCGCCCCCAACAACCCCTTGCCCATCGGAAACTGGCCAATCGCCCGGGCTTCCTCCTTGGACATCCCCACCGGGATGAAATTCACCAGCTCGCCGTCGTCGTCGAACACCCCCAGCGCGGCGTATGATGCGTCTACCTCCTCGCGCGCCAGGGTGACGATGCGCTCCAGCACCGAATCCAGGGAGAGCTCCCTCACCAGCCCCAGGCTGGCGCGATGCAAAGCGACCAGCCGCTCCTCAAGCTGTTCCTTCGTTAACAATGTCATAGGGTGTGTCTCTGTCCTTATTCTACCCTAAAATTGTCTTAATCGCCCCGCGTTCTGATAGTTTTTGCCAGCCGGGGTAGATAACAATAGGCCGGGCGGCAGGGCAAGCTCGCCCCCCAGACTCGGAAAATGAACGACGACTCCCCTTCCACCTCCCGCATCGCGGGCTTCTACCAGCTCGACCTGGAAGCGCGCCTGCAAAAGCTGGTCGAGACCGGTTGGCTCTCCACTGAGGACCTGGCCGTGCTGAGGGGTGAAAGCAGCCTCGCCCTGGCCCAGGCGGAGCACATGATCGAGAACGTGGTGGGCGTCTACGCCCTGCCCTTCGGCATTGTGCTCAACCTGCTGGTCAACGACCGGGAAGTGCTCGCCCCGATGGCCATCGAAGAGCCTTCCGTGGTGGCCGGCGCCTCCTTCATGGCGCGCCTGGCCCGCGCCGGCGGCGGCTTCCACGCCCAGGCCGACCCACCTGAGATGATCGGGCAGGTGCAGGTGCTCGGCGTGGCGGACGTGCACAGCGCCCGGGCAGCCATCCTGGGAGAGCGCCCGCGCCTGCTGGAGCTGGCGTCAGGCATCGACCCCGTGCTCCAGGAGCTCGGCGGCGGCCCGCGCGACCTGGAAGTGCGCATCATCGCCGACTCCCCCATCGGCCCTTTCCTGGTCGTCCACCTGATCTACGACGTGCGCGACGCCATGGGCGCCAACGCGGTCAACACCGCCGTGGAGCGCCTTGCCCCGCAGATCGAAGCCATCTGCGGCGGCAAAGCCCACCTGCGCAT
>JAQUAE010000239.1:0-2560 GCA_028687395.1 Anaerolineales bacterium
ACCGAGCCCTTGTCGGACTTGCTGTTTCCGGGGCAGGGCAGGCTGCCAGCGCTGCTGCTCCAGGAGGCCACGCACAGGTTGACGCCGAAGTCGTAGGCGAAGTTCTGGTTGGAGGGGCGCACGGTGATTTCGGTCCAGAAGGGTTTTTCAGCGTTGCTGCCCATGCCAAAGAACTGGTTGTTGGGATCACTCAACATCCAGTAGCTGCGATAGGTGCCCTGGTAAGCGGGAGCGATCAGGTCGACGGCGAGGTCCACCGTTTCACCGGGTTGCACCCTCCCGTTCAGCGGGTAGGCTTTGGAGACGCCCATGTGATCCCCGTTGACGAACAGCAGGTAATACTTGGGGGTCCAGGAGCAAGTGCCGCTGTTGCGCACGCGCCAGATCTTGGTGAATTCAGCTCCGGGAGTGAAAATGGTTCCGTCCGCGATGGTGACGTCCTTGATAAATTCCACCTGGTGGCACGGCCGTGTGACGGGCGTGTTGGTGGGGGGTTGAGGCGTCGGCGAGGGCGGGGCGATGGTGGTTATCGTCGCAGTGGGCGGGGCGTACGTGGCAGAGGCCAGCAGGGTCGCGGATGGCGTGGGTGTGTACGCCGCCTGGGTCAATTGCATTACCGCTGTGACCAGCGCGGACAGTGTCGATTGGGCGTCCAGCGTCTGGGCAGCCTGGGTGTAGATAGCCTCTGGGCTGAGCGGGGTGGTTACCCGTGGGGCAAGCAGATAGCAGGCGCTCATGCTCAAGGCGGTCGCCAGAAGGATCGGGATGAAATATTTCACAGGTATTTTCATGGCAGGTCCCTCTTGGATTAAGCGGCTGGGCATTGACTCACTTGCTCAGGTCCCAGTAGGCGATGTCGTCGACGAAAATCTGCAGCTCGTCGGTGTTGACTGATCCGATAAACAGCCCAAATCTGCCCGAATCGTAGGTGGCGTCGATGATTTCTGCCAGGAGCGAGCCATTGGCGTAGAGCTTGAGGACATCCCCCTCGGCGCGCATACCCAGGCGGTTGGTCTGGTTTGGCCCGCTGTGGATGGCGGAGGACTGCTTCCACTCCTGCAGGGCGGTGTAATTGTTGCCATCCCATTTGTACAGGCGGTAACGACCGTCGCAGGAGAATCCGAACACGTAGCCGCTATTTGCGGTTGGAGCGCGCACCAGAACGCCGTAGCGATCCAGGCCGGAACACGCCTCGCCGGTCTTGAAGGTGGCTTCCAGGTGGAAATCGCTCAACCCCGCAGCGGTGGCGAGGCCCCACTCGTCCCCGCCGCCGGGGATGGCGCTCATGATCAACTGGTCGTTTTTCACCCGCCACTCGGTATAGGCGGTCTTCAACAGGTACCATTTGCTGCTGTCTTTGAAGGTGTCCTTCCAGTCGGGCGTCCCCAGGTTGCTATCCGCGGCAGACGGCGCCACCTTGACGCGCACCCAGAAGGGCTTGTCGGCCTGGTCGCCGATGCCGAACTGGCGGTGATCGGCGCTAAGCAGCTTCCACTGCCCCTGGTAGTCGCCGCTCGACTTGGGTGCAGTCAGCGGTACGGAGAGGTCGATCTCCTCGCCGGGCTTCACGTAGGTGGTCAAGGGTATCGGGGAGGCGCCACTCATCTGGTCACCGCCAGCGAAAACCAGGGCGTACTGGGGCGTCCAGGTGCAGGTGCCCGCGTTGCGCAGCCGCCAGGTCTTGACGAAGGCTTCCCCGGTGGAAAACTGGCTGCCGTCAGGCGCGCTGACGTCGGCGACGAAGGTGGCTCTATCCGAGCACATCTCGGTGCCCGCGGGAGTGTGGGTGAGCGTTGCCGTGGGGCTGGCCAGCGGGGTGGGCGTTGCTTCCACGCTCACCGGGGTTGCTGAGGGTGCGCCGAACAGGGCGGTCTGGGTAGGCGCCAGGTGAGTGGCAATCAGCGCCTGCACGGCCTGGGCGGTGAGCGTGGCTGGGGCCTGCGCCCCGCCAACGGATACGGAGCCCGGCGCAGGCAGGTTGCACGCCAGCCCAATCCACAAAATGGCAGCCAGCAGGAACAGGTAGAGTCGCCAGGTTTTAGTAGCGGTCATGAAGGTTACATCCCTGTCAAATGTTCGCGCCCGAAGCGCATGTTTTATAGCTCAGGCTGGTCTCCCAGGTAACAGAAGCGCCAACCTCGCCCTGAGTTTCCTGACAGCAATTATAGTCTAATCAGGGCGATCACTATTCCAGACGTCAACCGCGGCGATTTTGTTCCCGGCCCTGCCGGGAATTGAATAGGGATGCAGGCAGCTAAATTTCCTTACGGGGCAAGCTTTAATACATGGGACTTACGCAGTTGAGGGGAGGACCCCCCACTTTCACGCTCAACTGCGTCACTTCTAATACAATGAAGGGGTCAGAGCGTGCCAGCACACGGGCGTCGGGAAAGACAGCCAGCAAAGCGGGCTGGGTGGCGAGGTCCGCCCACGCATAGTCCACCCTGAAATCGGTTGCCAGCTTGCGGATTTCCGCTGTCCCCAGCCCCCGCCCGGCGATGAACGGCAGGCGGCTCCAGTAAACAGTCTCGATGCCGCCGTCCAGCGCCTGGGAGTAACC
>JAQUAE010000239.1:2660-3947 GCA_028687395.1 Anaerolineales bacterium
CATAGTCCACCCTGAAATCGGTTGCCAGCTTGCGGATTTCCGCTGTCCCCAGCCCCCGCCCGGCGATGAACGGCAGGCGGCTCCAGTAAACAGTCTCGATGCCGCCGTCCAGCGCCTGGGAGTAACCCAGCACCACGCCAGGCTCGGCTGCTTGCAGGGCTTCGAGCGCCGGAAATATGCGGTCGTAGGTGCTGTTTTGCGCGGCCGTCTCCCTCCCGTAATACAGGCTGTGTCCCGGTTGCAGGTAGGCGGGTACCATCCAGGCGAGCGCACCCAGCAGGCAGGCCCAGGCCAATCCCTTCTTGAGCCTTCCCCCGCTCAACAGGGTGTCAAACCCCGCTCCGGCGAGCAGGAAGCTGGCGGGGAGGAGCGGCACCAGGAAGCGGTACTTGTAGGTAATCCACAGCGCCACGCTCAAAGCGTACAATCCGGTGGGCAGCAGGAGGGCGACCAGGCTCCTCCGCTGCTTGCGATAGAGCGCCAGGCCGCCGGCGAGGCTGAGCGCCAGGGCAAACGGCCCCACAGCTAGCAGGTATTGCTTGACGAGCGCCCAGGAAGCCTTGGCGAAGTGCAAGGCATAGTTCTGTGCCACCTGGCTCCAGATGATGGCAGTATTGAGGTGAGTGTATACCCCGTCGCCGCTCACACTGGTTTCGAGCATGCCCAGTTGCTCAAAGATGTAGTAGATCGAATAAGAGTAGAGGGGCTTACCGAAGTGCTGGATGTTCCACAACATCCAGGGGACGAGTGGCAGCACCAGAAACAGGCTGAAGAGCAACCCCCGCTTGAGCATCTGGTTCAGTTGGCTGCCTGCCGGCCGCAGCAGGAAGAAAAAGAACGCCAGGGGCAGGAAGAGCAGGATGCTGTGCGTCAGGTAGCCGATGGCGCAGAGCAGCCCGGCCTGCATGGGGAGGATCGCCCTCCCGGAGGGTATCTCCTCCAAAAGGATAGTTGCCAGACAGATCAACGCAGCCAGGAAGATGTACGGGCTGGCGTTGCCGGAGAAATCAACCAGTATGGGCGAAAAGGTGAGCAGGGTGAGGCTGGCCATGAGCTCGGGAGCGGGCTTGCGCCGGGCGCCCCATAGCAACGTGACCACCAGCAGCCCAACGCCTGCCAGCAGCCCGATTCCTTTCAGGGCGGAGAAGGTGTCATCCGTTCCGATCAGGCGGGCGGTCATCCCTCCCAGCAGCGGCCAGAGCGGAGGGTGCTGGCTGGCTGGCGTGTTCAGGGTCAGGTAGGGCACGTTGGGGCTGTAATCGTACTTCATGGGGTATTCCCAGCGGC
>JAQUAE010000240.1 GCA_028687395.1 Anaerolineales bacterium
GCGGCGGCTCCATCCGCATCCACGACCGCGCCCTGCAGGAGAAGGTCTTTGCCCTGATTGGCCTGGACCCCGAAGAGGCGCGCCATCGTTTCGGGCACATGCTGGAGGCCTTCGAATACGGCACCCCGCCGCACGGCGGCATTGCCCCCGGCATCGATCGCATCTGCATGATCCTGGCGGACGAGCCGAATATCCGCGAGGTGATTGCCTTCCCCAAGAACCAGGCTGCCCGGGACGTGATGGGCGATGCGCCTTCCCCAGTGGAGCCGGCGCAGCTCAAGGAGCTGCACATCAAGCTCGACCTTCCCTGAGCGTCGAGCGACAACTCATACGCACGGGCCGCGATCAGGCTACCTCATCACGGGAAGGAGAAGGCCGCTGAATGGAAATATTAGAAGAAGGCGTAGGAGAGCTCATCGGGTGGCATGACCCGGATGAGAATCGCGGGTGGGTCCAGCGTAACAAGTCGCGCGAGCTGCGCGATAAGCGCATGACAATCGGCGAAGCCGTCTCCACTTTCGTCCACGACGGGGATTTCATTGCTTCCGGCGGGTTCGGTCACGTACGGGTAAGCATGGTTGGTGTGTACGAGATTATCCGCCAAGGGCGACAGGGCTTGACGATGGCGGGCAAGACGGCTGTTCACGACGCCGACTTGCTCATCGCTGCGGGGTGCGTCGAGCGCATCGAGGTGGCTTATGCGTTCGGCCACGAGTTGCGCGGCTTATCGCCAGCTTCTCGCCGCATGGTGGAGAGCGGCCAGTGCAAGGTGGCGGCGGAGATCAGCAATGCCGGCTACCAGTGGCGTTTCCTGGCGGCGATGATGGGCTTGCCCTTCATTCCATCCCGCAATTTGCTCGGCAGCGATACGCTGAAGCACAGCTCGGCCAGGGTGGTCGCTGACCCGTGGACTGGCAAGCCGATTTGCCTGCTGCCGGCGTGCTACCCCGACGTAGCCTTGATACACGTGCCGCGCTGCGATAAGTACGGGGATGCGCAGATGGATGGCATCCTCATCGAAGACTTCGAGCTGGCCCGCGCCGCGCGGCGGGTCATCCTGACCACGGAGGAGATTATCTCCGAGGAGCGCATCCGCAGCGAGCCCTGGCGCACGGTGATCCCCTACTTCCTGGTGGACGCTGTGGTGGAGGCGCCCTACGGGTCGCACCCTTGCCAGATGCCCTACCGCTATTACTTCGACGAGGAGCACATACGCTCATGGTTGCAGCGCTCGAAGACGGTCGAGGGGGCGGAGGCGTTCCTGCTGGAGTACGTGCACGGGGTGGAGGACTTCGCTGCCTACCTGGAGAAGGTGGGTGGCTCGAAGAAGCTGCACGAGTTGAAGCTGGTCGAAGAGCTGCACCCGGCCGAGGGGGTATGAGATGGAGACAGGACTTGACTATTCACCCACCGTGTTGTTGGCGTGCATCGCGGCGCGTTTGCTGGAGGACAAGAAATCGGTATTCGTAGGCACCGGGCTGCCGATGATCGCCGCCATGCTTGCCCAGCGCACCCACGCGCCGGGGTTGCTGATCATCTTCGAAGCGGGGGGAATCGGGCCGCGCATCCCTGTGCTACCCATCTCCGTGGGCGACTCGCGAACGTTCTACCAGGCCAACGCTGCCTCCAGCATGCACGACGTGATGTCACTCTCCCAGGCTGGATACCTGGATTACGGCTTCTTGGGGGCGGCGCAGATCGACCGCTATGGCAACATCAACACCACCGTCATCGGTCCCTACCACGCGCCAGTCGTCCGCCTGCCTGGCAGTGGCGGCGCCAACGACCTGGGCTCCTTCTGTCATCGTACAATAGTCATCATGCGCCAGGATCAGCGCAAGTTCGTCGAGCGGGTCGAATACGTGACCACGCCGGGATACCTGAGCGGGCCGGGGGCGCGCGAGCGCGCTGGCCTGCCAGCCGGCAGCGGGCCCTACCGGGTGATCACCCAGCTCGGCGTGTACGGCTTCGACGAGGCGACGCGCCAGATCGAGCTGCTTTCCTTGCATCCGGGGGTGACCTTGCAGCAAGTGCAGGAGGCCAGCGCCATGGACATCCGCAGCGCCGGGGACCTGGCGACCAGCGCGCCTCCGACGGCGGAGGAGATGGCTATTCTCAAGGAAATCGACCCGACCGGGCTAATACTGGAGTAATGGCAGATGGCTGGTAGCGGAGTGGCCGCCCTCGCTGCGAAAACCTTAATGGTAAACTTGGCAGCGAAAGGGCGCCTGCCGTGAGCGTTGCCGTTGCTGTAGCTTTTCCGAACATCGCCTTGATCAAATATTGGGGGGACCGGGATGCGGACCTGCACCTCCCAGTGAACGGCTCGATCTCGATGAACCTGGCTGGCTTGACGGCGCGCAGCCAGGCGTCCCTCGAACCGCACCTGGCGCAGGACGAGCTGATCCTGAACGGCGAGCGGGTGGAAGGAGATGGCCTGGTGCGGGTGATCGCCTTCCTGGACCGCGTGCGGGCGCTGGCCGGGGTGGAGGAGCGCTTCCGGGTGGTCAGCGCCAACAATTTCCCCACTGCGGCTGGCATCGCTTCCTCGGCTGCGGCTTTCGCCGCGTTGAGCCTGGCGGCTACGACGGCTTGTGGGTTGCGCCTGGGGGAAGCCGAGCTCTCCCGCCTGGCGCGCCTCGGCTCCGGGTCTGCCTGCCGTTCGGTGCCGGGGGGCTTCGTCGAGTGGCACATGGGCGTTGACCATGCCTCGTCCTATGCCACCTCCTTTGCGCCGCCGGAGCACTGGGACTTGCGCGACCACATCGCCCTGGTGAGCGAGGCGGGGAAGGCAGTCAGCTCGAGGCAGGGGCACCTCCTGGCGAGCAGCAGCCCCTTGCAGGAGGGACGGCTGCTCGGCGTGACGGAGCGGCTAGGGCGCTGCCGCAGCGCGATCCTGGCTAAGGATTTTGCCGCCCTAGCCGAGGTGGTCGAGCAAGACAGCCTCCTGATGCACGCGGTGATGATGACCTCCTCGCCGCCGCTTTTCTATTGGGCGCCAGCGACGCTGCGCGTGCTGAGCGCCGTGCGCCAGTGGCGCAGCGAGGGTGCGCCGGTCTGCGCCACCATCGACGCCGGACCGAACGTGCACGTCCTCGCCCCGGGCGAGTGGGCCGAGTGGGTGGTGGAGCAACTGCAGGGGGTGCCTGGGGTGAAGCAGGTGCTCAGCGCGGCTCCGGGCGGTCCCGCCCACCTGGAAATGTAGGCTGCCCCGTTGGAGCCAGGCGTAAGGCAGTTGTGGCTGCCTGGAAGGGCGTTAGAGTTTTGTTAATACCTCCCCACGGGCCTGCGCAACACTCCCCTGTCACAAGTGAACAGGATATAATCAGCGGGCAAGTTGGTGTGAATTTGCTTTTAATGAAGGTAAGTACATTTGATGTCGATATCTCCTGAAACGTTGAACCAGTTGTTGCAGTTCATCCTCGGCCTGGCGGTGCTGATCTTCCTGCACGAGTCAGGTCACTTCCTGGCGGCGCGCTTGTTCAAAGTCGAGGTGGAGGAGTTCGGAATTGGCTTCCCGCCGCGGCTGGTCAAGCTTTTCGAAGCCGGGGGTACCAAGTTCACCCTGAACTGGATTCCCTTGGGTGGATTCGTGCGCATCAAAGGCGAGAATGACCCGGAAGTGCCCGGGGGGCTGGCGGCTTCCAAACCGTGGGTGAGGCTGGCGGTGCTCTTCGCCGGACCGCTCACCAACCTGTTGCTCGGCGTCGTGCTGGCGGTCGTCCTTTTCTACAACCTGGGAGAACCGGTTCTGGATAAGGTGGTCGTACAACAGGTGGCGCCTAATTCGCCTGCCCAGCAAGCTGGCTTGCTCCCGGGCGACGTGATCTTGAGCGTGGAAGGCCAGCCTGTCACTGGCATCGAGGACTTGCAAGAAGCCATACGAGCCCGTTTGGGCCTGCCTACCCGCCTGGGGTACCAGCGCGGCGACCAGCAGGCCGAGA
>JAQUAE010000241.1 GCA_028687395.1 Anaerolineales bacterium
TCACCGTGCGCCCCTCCAACCAGAACTTCGCCTACGACTTCGGCGTCAACCTGTGCGTGGCCTCCTGGAGCAGCAGCGCTGGCAGCCTGCCCTGCCCCGGAAACAGCAAGTCCGACAAGGGCTCGGTTGTCCTGCTGACCAGACCCAAGCTGGAGGATGGTCGCCAGGAGAACGAGCCCACCCTGTGGACGCGACCGGAACAGGTGAAGAACGGCTGGATCAAGGGCGTCTACCCGCCCTACAAGGTCAAGCCCAACGACCATTTCCTGGCGGATATCGGCTGCCTGGAGGGCTATGCCGGGTGCAAGGCGACCTTCAGCCTGGATTACCAGATTCCTGGTAACCGGGTCAAGCACCTGGGGGAATGGTACCAGGAGTACGATGGCAACATCGCCCGCATCGACGTCGACTTGTCTTTCCTGGCGGGCAAGCGGGTGCAGTTGATCCTGCGCGTTACCAACAACGGCAAGGCGAGCCAGGCTCAACCCTTCTGGCTGGCAGCTTCCATTCGTAAGGGCACGCCACCTCCACCCACGTCTACACCCACCCGGACGGCTACCCTCCCACCACCGCCAACTTCAACCTACACGCCTACCCCAACGCCGACAGCTACTGCCACTGCCACGGCGACGGCTACGCCGACTGCCACTCCCACCGCTACACCGACCGAAACGCTGACGCCCACCCCCACCAGCGGTCCGTAACCTCCATCTGGCGTTGAGTCGGCCGGGTGAGCGCTCACCGAACGCGCGAATGCTCGCACTACCGTCTATTGCGAGCATTCCTTATTATTAAAATCTAAGCGAATCTATGCCAGGTATGATATATTTAGGACTTACGCAGTTGGGGGGAGGAGGGGGTGTACTTTCACGCTCAACTGCGTAAGTTCTAATATTAACAATTTGCGCCACGTGAGCTTGTGAACCCAGCGCATTGCGCCATAATGCCAGCCTTGCCGCCAGCCGGCTGTTCATCGCCTCTTCAACGCATGCGGAGATCGCACCAGCCAAGGGTATGACGGGAAGGAGTAACCATGAGCAAAACCAGCAAGACCAAACCACATGGGGGGTCGCACAAAGTTATAGGCGCGGCTGGCGACGCAGGCGCCCCGACGGCCGCACAAGCGCAAGGCCTGCTACAAGCCATCCTCCACTCCAACGAGGTCGCCTTCTTGCACGCCAACCCGCGAGGCATTCTCACCGCGTGGAACGCTGGAGCAGAAAAGCTGTTCGGCTACCGGGCGGAGGAGGTCATCGGCAAACCCCTTGCCTCCCTGCTAACCAACCCCGCTGCCAGCGAACTGGAGGCGCTCATCGAGAGGGTCACCCGACATCGAGAAGGCGCCGCGCTCGAGGTCCAAGGCGTGCGGAAGGACGGTAACCATGTGAGCGTGGCGCTTCATCTCTCCCCTATCCAGGATGATCCGGCATCGGTCAGCGGCGCATTGGGAATCGTGCGCGCCCTCTCGACCCCAGCGGATATCGAGGCAGCCCTGCATCTCTCCGAGGAGAAGTTTTCCAAGGTGTTTCACACCTCCCCCGACGCCATCATCCTCAGTCGCCTGGAAGACGGCCTGTTCCTGGAGGTCAATCAGGGATTTGTGCACATCACTGGATACAGCCAGGATGACGTGAAGGGGAGAACCTCCCTCGAGATCAACATCTGGTGCGATCCCAAAGACCGGGAGCGCTTCGCTCAAGCCATGCGTGAGGACGGCCAGGTGACCAACATGGAGGCGCGCTTTCGCCAGAAGAGCGGGGAGATCAGGGACTTCCTCGTCTCGGGGCGCTTGATCGAGATCAAGGGGCAAGCCTGTATCCTTTCGGTGGCGCGAGACATCAGCGAGCGAAAAACCGGGGAGGAGGAACGAATGAAATTCATGCTGGGCATGGAGCGGTCCGGCGAAGCGATTTTCATCACCGATCCCAATGGTGTCATCACCTACGTGAACCCCACCTTCGAGAAAATCTACGGCTATACCAAGGAAGAAGCTATTGGGCAGACGCCGCGCCTGCTGAAATCGGGCGCGCAAACGCTGGAGACATACCAGCACTTCTGGAGAACCATCCTGGGGAAAAACTCCTACAAGGGCGAATTCGTCAATAAGACCAAGAGCGGGCGCATGATTCACGTCGAAGTATCCACCAATCCGATTCTCGATGAAGCGGGGAAGATCATCGGTTATCTGGCCGTCCAACGCGATGTCTCTGACCGCAAGCAGGCAGAGCAGGCGCTGCGCGAAAGCGAAGAGAAATATCGCCAGCTCTTCGAGCTCGAGTCGGACGCCCTGTTCCTGATCGATAACGAGAGCGGCCAGATCCTGGAGGCCAACCCAGCCGCCTCGGCGTTGTACGGCTACAGCCGCCAGGAGTTGTTGCGCCTGAATAATACCGATCTCTCCGCCGAGCCGGATGAAACCACCAAGGGCGCCACCAGCCAGGCTACCTGGGTGCCGGTGCGTTACCACCGCAAGAAGGACGGCGTCATCTTCCCAGTGGAAATCACCGCCCAGCATTTCAACCGGCGCGGCCGCCCGGTGCACATCGCCGCTATCCGCGATATCACCGAGCGCCTGCGCATCCAGGAGGAGATCACCCAGCAGCGCTCGCGCTTCCAACAGCTCTTCCAGAACGCGCCAATCGGCATCGTGATGTTGGACCGCTCCGATAGCATCCTGAGCGTCAACCCCGCCTTCGAGGCGATCTTTGGCTTTCGGGAGGTCGAATTGGCGGGTAAGAAACTGCACAAAGCTATCGTTCCCGAATCCCTATACGACGAAGCCGAGCAGCTCAACGCCGATGTGCTGAACGGTGCCACCATCCAGCAGGAAACCCTGCGCGCCCGTAAGGATGGGGCACTGATCAACGTGCAGGTGTATGGCATCCCCATCCTGGACGAGGGAGCCATTACCGGCGTGTACGGGATGTACGTGGACATCACCGAGCGCAAGCGGGTGGAGGAGAAGCTGCAATACCTGAGCAACCACGACCCGCTGACCGGGCTGTTCAACCGTTTTTACCTGGATGAAGAAATGGCCCGCCTGGAAAACAGCCGCAAATACCCGGTGAGCATCATCATGCTCGACGTGGATGAGATGAAGGATACCAACGACACCCGCGGCCACGCCGAGGGGGATGAACTGCTGAAACGCGCCGCCAACCTGCTGCGGACGGCCTTCCGCGCCGAAGACGTGGTTGCCCGAATCGGCGGGGATGAATTCGTCGTGCTCCTGCCGGAAACCGACCATGAGACGGCGCGAACCGCCCTGCAACGCGTACGCGAGCTGCTGACCGCCCACAACCGGAGCTTTGGCGAACCCCCCTTGTCCATATCCATGGGGATGGCAACCGCGACTCCCGGCGACTCACTGGCGGAAATCCTCCGGCTAGCCGATCAGCGCATGTACCAGGAGAAAGCCGCCAAATAGCTCCGCGGCAGCCAACATGGGCTGTTTGCTTTACACCCCCGCGATTATCCTCTACAATGGAGCTGGAAAGGGGTTTCTGCAATGCTGGAGATTTACAGCTCACGCTTGCGCTTGATCGCGCTCTCCCTCACGCAACTACAGGCCTTCCTGGACGGACCCAAGAACCTGGAGGCGGGGCTCGGATTTCCCCTCTCGAACTCGATAGCCAACGACACGGTCAACCGGGCGATCGGCATAAAAATATCCAAGATGGCGCGAGTCAACCCGGAGCTGTATCCCTGGTTTACCTACTGGCTGCTCCGCCTGCAAAGCCCTCCGCTGGGGGTGGGGATGGCCGGTTTCAAAGGCAACCCGGACGCTGCCGGTGAAGTCGAGATCGGGTATGGCATCGACCCCGCCTACCAAAACCAGGGGTACATGACCGAAGCCGTGCGCAGGTTGGCCGCTTGGGCTTTCGTCGACCCGCGCTGCCAGACCATCACCGCTAAGGGCGTGCTAAACACCAACC
>JAQUAE010000242.1 GCA_028687395.1 Anaerolineales bacterium
GGCGGTTTGAAGGTGGAGAACTTTGGAGGAAAACCCTGGGATTGATTGGTCTTGGCCGAATCGGGCAAGCCGTCGCCAAGCGGGCGATCGGTTTCGAGATGCGGGTGCTTGTTTACGATCCCTACATACCGGTAAACCAACACCAGCAATTCAATCGCCTGGAATTTTTAGAGCTCAACGAGGTGATCGCAAAGGCAGATTTCCTCTCGTTGCACGCCCCTCTGACGGCAGAGACCCGCCATATGATTAGCGAGACACAACTGCAAGCGATGAAACCAAGCGCTTACCTGATCAACACCGCCCGTGGAGATTTGTTGGATGAGCAGGCACTTTACCACGCCTTATGTAGAAAGCAGATCGCAGGAGCAGCCATAGATGTATTCGTAGAAGAACCTCCAACCGGAAGCCCGCTCTTGAACCTTGAAAACGTTGTGCTCACCCCGCACACGGGCGCCCATACCAAAGAGGCCATTGAACGCATGGGCATAATGGCTGCCCAGAACGTGGTCCGTACCCTCCAAGGCGGTCAACCGCTCAACCGGGTAGTGTGACCGTTTGCCAGGGCTGGCCTCAACCATTGTACGCATAGGAGGTGAACCGGGAGAGATTGCATATGGATGTTCGCATAAATCATCAAACCATCCGTATTACAGAACCTCATCACGGAGAGAATGAGATGAAACATAAGTTTTCGTTGATCATGGCCCTGATGTTCATCCTGGCAATGCTTGTGGCGAGTTGTGCGGCTCCTTCCCCCACAGCCGAAGCGCCTGAGGCAGCTCCAACGGAGCCACCTCAACCGGAACCAACTCAACCGGCGCCAACTCAACCGGCGGCCGAGACGGCCGAGTGCACGGATGAAAACCGCGTGCCGATCACCTGGTCGACCATCGCTGGCTTCTACACCGACGCGATGTCCCAGTTGGTAGCGGATTTCGAAGCAACTCACTGCATCAAGGTGAACATCGTGGGCATCGATAACGCCCAACTCTACGACAAGCAGGTCATCGAGATGGTCGGCAAGACCGGAGCGTACGACGTGGTCAATCTGGAAACGGCGGAGAAAGCCGAGTTTGCCGAGAACGGCTTCATCCTGCCGATGGACGACTACCTCGCCGCGCATCCAGAAGTGGATTATGCCGATGTCGCTCCGATCTTGGCCGACATGACCACCAGCTACAAGGGCAAGATCTGGGGTCTGCCATATTATACCTACACGGCGGGATATTTCTACCGGGCCGACCTGTTCGAGGACCCCACCGAGCAGGCAGCCTTCAAGGAAAAGTATGGCTATGATTTGGCAGTGCCGCAGACTTGGGAACAGCATCGCGACATCGCCGAATTCTTCACCCGCAAGGCCGGCGACAACCTGAAAGGCGTGCCACTCACTAAGGACTTCTATGGCGTAGGATTGATGGCGGGCCGTTTCCAGGAGATCCAGGACGAGTTGTCGGCATTCATCTGGGCCTGGGGCGGAGACTGGCTGAATGACGATGGCACCACGAACGTGGAGGCCATCACCAAGGCGCTGAAGTGGTATGTCGAACTGCTACCCTTCGCGCCGCCAGCAGCCCTGACAGTGACTTACGATGGCGTGATGAATCAGATGCAGGACGGGCAAATCGCCCAGACGGCAGGCTTCTTCCTGGACCAGTGGCCCAACGCCGCAAACACCGAGAATACGGTACCAGGCGCCAAGATGGGCGTCGCCGAAGCCCCTGAGCAGCGCGCCTACATCGGCGGCTTTCTGATGGCCGTCTCGGCTGCTTCGAAACACCCAGACGAAGCCATGGCCTTCGTGGCATACATCGGCGGCAAGGAAGCGCAGCGCAACTTCGCCCTCGCTGGCGGCACCACGACGCGCATGAGCATCCTGACCGACCCGGCGATCACCGCTCCCGAAAATCGCGCCAAGACCGCGCACTTCCCCGTCCTGGTGCAGGTTTTCGAAAGCATGAAGAACACGCGCTCGAACCTGTTCTATACGCCGTTTGGCGCCAAGATCTACAATACGCTTGGGCCCATGCTGCAGGCGGCTGCGGCTGGCGAGAAGACGCCGGAAGAGGCGGTCCAGGACCTAGCCGAAGAGATCGAGAAGATCTGCGGCGGGCCGTGCCCGATCAACAAGTAAATAACCCATCTTCCGAACTGACTGGGATGTCCCCTTGAGCATCCCAGTCAGCCTCATCTCGTGACCGATCCCGGAGGCAAGGAGCGTATCATGGCGCGGATTTTAGATAGCCAACCAGGGGACACTGCAGTTGGCTTAAAAAAGCAGGGCAGGGTGATGTCGGATGCGTGGTTTTCCGTCCTTTTGATCCTCCCCGCGATGATCATCATCGGATTCTTCGCCCTGGCGCCTCTGCTCTATGCCATCAATGTCTCTTTCCATTTCGCGGACCTGACGCGTGGGGGGATTCAGCAATTAGTCGGATTAGAAAACTACCGTATCGTCCTGTTTGACGATTTCTTCTGGGAGTCGGTCGGTACGACTGTGCTCTTCACCTTCTTCGCGGTCACGGTCGAGCTGGTATTCGGCATCATCGTTGCGTTTCTCATCAACGGCGCAACCGTAGGTAAGGGTCTCATCCGCAGCCTGCTGATCCTGCCGCTTGCCACTGCTCCAGCAGTCACGGGCCTCTTCTGGAGATATCTGTACGACACCCAATTTGGTTTGTTCAATTACTTTTTGGGCCTGGCGGGCTTACCCCAGCCCAACTGGTTAGGGGATATCCACATCGCCTTATGGGCGGTGATCATCTTCGACGTATGGCTGTGGATGCCTTTTGTCGCTCTGATCATTCTGGCCGGGCTGCAGGCGTTACCCAGGGAGCCGTTTGAGGCGGCCGAGCTGGATGGGGCTTCGTACTTCCGGGTGCTGCGCAAGTTGACCTTCCCCATGCTCAAGCCGGTCTTGTTCCTGGTCATCATTCTGCGCACCATCGACGCGCTGCGCCTCTACGATGCCGTGGCAGTGCTCACCCGGGGAGGCCCTGGCTCCACGACCGAAACCATGACATATTATCTCTATCGCACCGGCCTGCAGTTCTTCCGCATGGATTACGCTTCGACCATGGCGCTGCTATTCCTGTACGCTGTGGTGGTCGCCAGTCTGTTTGCCCTCAAACCATTGCTGAATATGTTCGCTGCCCGAGCCGGCGCCAGGTAAGAAGGCCAATCCCATGATACAAAGAAGAAAAGCTCCCCTGGAGGTTTTACGTTACGGGCTGATCATCGTCGTCCTTTTATGGACGGTCTTCCCGCTTGCCTGGCTGTTCTTGACTTCATTCAAGCAACCCAACGATATCATGGTGATGCCCCCCAGGTTCGTGTTCCGACCGACGCTGGATAACTATGTCTATGCCTTTGGCAAAGCCAACTTCGCCCTGTTCATCGGCAATACCCTGTACGTCTCGCTGCTCTCGACATTCTTCGTGATCGTCCTGGCCTCCCTGGCGGCTTATAGTTTTGCCCGGTATAACGTAGGCGGCGGCAACATCCTGTTCTTCATCTTGACGACCAAGATGATGCCCGCCATTGCAGTCGTGCTCCCCTTCTTCCTGATCTTCCGGGACGTGGGGGCGACGACCATCGGCCAGTTCTTGGGAATCGGGCTGGACAGGCGCGGCGCGCTGGTGATCAGCTACACGATTTTCAACTTACCCTTTGCTATCTGGCTGATGGTTTCTTTCTTCCAGGATATCTCCCGCGAGCTAGAGGATTCGGCGCGCCTGAACGGCTACAGCCGGCTGCAAGTTCTGCAAAAGGTGGTCCTGCCCCTGGCAGCCCCCGGCATCGCCGTCACTGCCATCTTTTGCCTGATCTTCTCCTGGAATGAATTCCTGTTCGCCTATATTCTCACTCGAGACGCGGCTCGCACCATTACCGTGGGTGTCGAGTCATTCTTCACCCTGCG
>JAQUAE010000243.1 GCA_028687395.1 Anaerolineales bacterium
GTCTACGCTTCCACCTACAGCAATTACGGCCTCTCCCCGGATGGCCAGCCAGTGACCGAGCAGACGCCGCTCACGCCGCAATCCCTGTACGCGGAGACCAAGATCGCCTCCGAGCAGTACCTGCTCGGCCAGGCAGGCTCGAGCTGCGCCCCGCTGATCTTCCGCCTGGCTACGCTCTATGGGCTGTCCCCCCGCATGCGCTTCGACCTGATCGTCAACCAGTTCGTCTTGGAAGCTTTCACCAGGCGCGAGCTGCTCATCTACCAGCGGGGCTACTCGCGCTCCTTCGTCCACGTGCGCGATGCGGCGCGCGGCATCCTGTTAGGCCTGCTGGCGCCCACGGAAGCCATCCGCGGCCAGGTATTCAACCTGGGCGACGAGGGCGGCAATTACACCAAGGACCAGATCGTGGCATTGATCTTGAAACGCCTGCCCGAGACTACGGTGCATTACAAGGACATGACCTTCGGCGGCGACATGCGCGATATCAGCGTTTCCTTTGCCAAGATCAAGGCCGCGTTGGACTTCCGCACCCGCCTGGACGTCGACGACGGCATCCGCGAGGTGCTGAACGCCCTGCGCAGCGGGATCATTCGCGAGCCGTACGACCAGAGATATCGCAATGCGCAATTTATCGTTCAATGAGTCGGGAAAGCAGCCCTCCGCCCCGCCGCGGAGGCTGGATACACCCCGATAGACTGGGGTTATGAGGTGAGCTATGCCTGAAAAATCAATCACCTGGCCGGATAGCAAGGCATTCTGGAAGGACAGGCGCGTGATCGTCACCGGCGGCGCAGGGTTCTTGGGTTCCCACCTGGTTGAAAAACTCGCCGAGCGTGGGGCGGCTGAAATCATCGTGCCTAAAATCGAAGACTACAACCTGGTGGACATTGCAGATATCACCCGCCTGTACGACTCCGCCCTTGGCAAAGCCTACGCCAAGGATGCCGCCAACCTGGTCGTCATCCACCTGGCCGCCCTGGCGGGGGGCATCGGCGCCAACCGGGCACGCCCGGCGGATTTCTTCTACATCAACCTCATGATGGGCGTCCAGTTGATGCACGAAGCCTGGAAGCGCGGCGTGGGCAAGTTCGTCGCCATCGGCACCATCTGTGCCTACCCCAAGTTCACCCCGCTGCCTTTCAAAGAGAAGAACCTGTGGGATGGCTATCCGGAGGAGACCAACGCCCCTTACGGCCTGGCGAAAAAGATGCTCCTGGTGCAGGCGCAGGCTTACCGCGAGCAGTATGGCTTCAACGCCATCTATCCCCTGCCGGTGAACCTGTATGGACCGCGGGATAACTTCGACCCGGAAACCTCCCACGTCATCCCGGCCATGATTCGCAAGTGCATCGAAGCCCAAGGGCGCGGCGACGAGCGCATCGTGTTGTGGGGCGACGGTTCTCCCACCCGCGAGTTCCTGTACGTCGAGGACGCCGCCGAAGGCATCTTGCTGGCCACCGAACGCTACAACGACAGCCAACCCTTCAACCTGGGGTCAGGCATGGAAATCAGCATCAAGGACCTGGCTGAGTTGATCCAGCGCCTGACCGGCTATCAGGGCCAGATCGTGTGGGATACGAGCAAACCGAACGGGCAGCCCCGCCGGGCGCTGGACGTCTCCCGGGCGGAAAAGCTGTTTGGTTTCAGAGCGCGGATGCCCTTCGAGGAGGGCTTGCGGCGCACGATTGTCTGGTACCGCCAACGTGCCGCAGGCTAAAGAGAAACTATGAGTGAAAAGACACTGGCGACCAAGCCTCGCTCCGACGTGGTGGTGCTGCGCCCCTCCCGGGGCTGGACGACGCTGAACCTGCGCGACTTGTGGGTCTACCGCGAGCTGGTTTATTTCCTGACCTGGCGGGACGTCAAAGTGCGCTACAAGCAGACCGTGCTGGGCGCCTTGTGGGCCATCCTGCAGCCGCTGCTGAATATGATCGTGCTGACGGTGATCTTCGGCAACCTGGCGAAGATGGCCACCGATAACATCCCCCGCCCGATTTTCACCTTCACTGCCCTGCTGCCGTGGGGCTTATTCAGCAAGGCGCTCTCTGACGCCGGGCGCTCGATGCTGGCCAGCCGGGCGATGATCACCAAGGTGTATTTCCCGCGCCTGATCATCCCGCTGGCTTCCGTCATGGGCGGCGTGGTCGACTTCGTCATCCAGCTCGGCATCCTGTTGATCATGATGGTGTACTTCAAAATCACCCCGACCAGCGCAATCTGGACGTTGCCCTTCTTCCTGCTTCTGGCGCTGATCACCGCCCTGGGCTTTGGGCTGTGGCTCTCGGCGTTGAACGTGCTCTACCGCGACGTCGGCTACATCATCCCCTTCCTGACCCAAACTTGGCTGCTGGTCACACCGGTGGGCTACTCGGTCAAAGCCATCCCGGCGCAGTGGCAGTTGGTGTATGCCCTCAACCCGATGGTCGGCGTGGTGGAAGGCTTTCGCTGGGCATTGTTGGGCACGCAAAACCCGCCTTGGGCAGTGCTGGCGGTATCCGTCCTCATCTCGCTAACCTTGCTCATCTCGGGCATGTATTACTTCCGGCGGATGGAACGCACCTTCGCCGACATGGTATGATCCCGGCCCCAAGGTTTGGTGGACGATGGTAATGGAAAGAGTATGAGCGACATCGCAATCCGCGTGGAGAACCTGGGGAAGACCTATCGCATCGGCGCGCAGATGCAGTATTACCGCACCTTGCGCGATAGCATCTCGGACGTGGTCATGTGGCCGCTGCGCGTGTTGCGCTATGGCATGTCCACAAAAACTGACACGATCTGGGCGTTGAAGGGCGTCTCGTTCGAGGTCAAGCAGGGCGAAGTGCTCGGCGTGATCGGGCGCAATGGGGCGGGAAAGAGCACGCTGCTCAAGGTGCTCTCACGCGTCACCGAACCCAGCGAAGGCTACGCTGAGATTCACGGGCGCGTGGGCTCCCTGCTCGAGGTGGGCACCGGCTTTCACCCTGAACTGACCGGGCGGGAGAACATCTTCCTGAACGGCGCTATTCTGGGCATGCGCAACGCCGAGATCAGGAAGAAGTTCGACGAAATCGTGGATTTCTCCGGCGTGGAGAAGTTCATCGACACCCCGGTCAAGCGCTATTCCTCCGGCATGTACCTGCGGCTGGCATTTGCCGTGGCAGCGCACATGGAACCGGAAATCTTGGTGGTGGACGAGGTGCTGGCGGTGGGCGACGCCGAGTTCCAGCGCAAGTGCCTGGGTAAGATGAGCGACGTGGCTCGCGAGGGGCGCACCGTCCTGTTCGTCAGCCACAACATGTCGGCCATCCTGCGCCTCACCGAGGAGACCATCGTGCTGGAAAAAGGGCGCCTGGCGTACCGCGCCCCTTCCAGTGAAGCGGTCGACCACTACCTCTCCTCCGGCTACGCCCAAACCAGCGAGCGCTATTGGACGGAGGAGGAAATCCCCGCGGAGGCTGACCCGTTCAGGCCGCTGGCGGTGCGCATCAAGAATACCAAGGGGATGGTCGTGGATACGGCACGGTCGATCGAACCCCTGCACGTCGAGGTGGAATACGCCTTGAACGCCCCCCTGAGCGGGTTGCGCGTCGGCATCTACCTGATGACCTCTCACGGCGAGTTAGTCTTCACCTCCTTCGACACCGATGACCAGGAGAATTACAGGAATTACGCAGCGCGCGAAGCAGGCCGGTATATCAGCTCCTGCAGCCTGCCCCCCGACCTGCTCAACGAAGGGCGCTACATCATCGGCGTCAACGCCAGCGTCTACCGCGTGCGCCGCTATTTCCAGGATGAACACGCCCTGGCATTCAGCGTGGACACCAGCGGCGCGCCTGGCATGCAATGGCTGGAAACCCGCCTGGGGCTCATCCGACCCAGGCTGGAATGGGAAATCAAGGAGGCGAGCGCCTGATGCTGGCTGGCAA
>JAQUAE010000244.1 GCA_028687395.1 Anaerolineales bacterium
GTAGCCATCTTCGGCTTGATGTGGCGCTACCTGTTCGTGCTGGTCGACGAAGCGCTGCGCCTGCTACGCGCCCGGGCGGCGCGCAGCAGCCAGGCGCTCCTCCCCGGAAGCCAGCCGGGGGGCAGCGTGGCCTGGCGCGCCAGGGTTGCGGGCGGCATGGCTGGTAACCTGTTCTTGCGCGCCATCGACCGCAGCGACCGCATTTACATGGCCATGTTGTCGCGCGGCTACGACGGCGAAGCGCGGGCGATGCCCCTGCCCGCGCTAAAGTGGCCGGGTTACGCCACCCTGGCGCTTGGCCTGGTCCTGCTGGGGGCCATCCTGATCCTGGCTTACCTGTCCTAGCTCACCCTGAGGGAAAGCATGCACCACTCGATCGAAATCGACCACCTGACTTTCTCCTATCCCGATGGGCACCCGGCGCTGGTGGACGTCTCCCTGCACATTCAGCCTGGGGAGAAGGTTGCCCTGGTTGGCCCAAACGGGGCGGGGAAATCGACGCTCATCCTGCACCTGAACGGTATTCTGGCCGGGCAGGGTGCGGTGCGCGTCTGCGGGCTCGACCTCGCCCAGGCCGGTAACCTGCCCAAGGTGAGAGGCATGGTGGGGCTGGTCTTCCAGTCCCCGGAGGACCAGTTGTTCTCGCCCACTGTGTTCGAAGACGTCGCCTTCGGGCCGCTGTACCAGGGCTTGCCCGACCAGGAGGTGCGCCAGCGGGTGAGCGAAGCGCTGGCGGCGGTGCACATGGGCCAGTACGCCAGCCGCGTTTCGCATCACCTGAGCCTGGGAGAGAAGAAGCGCATCGCTATCGCCACGGTGCTCTCGATGAAGCCGGAAGTGCTCGTCCTGGACGAGCCTACCGCTGGCCTGGACCCGCGCGCTCGCCGCTCCTTGATCCGCCTGCTGGACGAGCTGCCACTAACCATGCTGGCTTCCACCCACGACATGCACCTGGTGCAGGAGCTCTTTCCGCGCATGGTCATCATGGATGAGGGCCGCGTGGTCGCCGACGGGCCGACCCAGGTTCTACTCCGCGATGCCGCCTTGCTGGAAGCGCATGGGCTGGAACCACCCTGCTAGCGCACACATGCGCTGATTCTCCGGCTCACCAACCCCCCAATGCCGTAGAAAAATACAGCGAGCGGGCGACAAGTTGCATCGCCCGCTCGCAGGATTATCTGCCTGATAGGGGAGATCAATCTGCCGGCGCGGCCTCAGGCTGGGCAATGCCCGCTTCCTGGCGCAACAGGTCGGCCTTATCCGTGCGCTCCCAGGGCAGGTCCAGGTCATCCCGCCCGAAGTGACCATAGGTCGCCGTCTGGCGGTAGATGGGGCGGCGCAGGTCCAGGTCATGGATGATGGCGCCTGGACGCAGGTCAAAGTGATCGGTGATCAGGCTGGCGATGCGCTCATCGGGGATGCGCCCGGTGCCGAAGGTCTCCACGCTGACAGAGACCGGGTGGGCAACGCCGATGGCGTAAGCCACTTGAATCTCGCAACGCTGCGCCAGGCCAGCCGCGACCACGTTCTTGGCCGCCCAACGGGCGGCATAGGCTGCTGAGCGGTCCACCTTGGTGGGGTCCTTGCCACTGAAACAGCCGCCGCCGTGGCGCCCCATGCCCCCATAGGTATCCACGATAATCTTGCGTCCGGTGACGCCGGCGTCCCCCTGCGGCCCGCCGATGACGAAGCGCCCGGTGGGGTTGGTGAAAATGCGCATGTCACTGTCCATCATCTCCTTGGGGATGACCGGCAGGATGACGTGTTCCACCAGCGCCTGGCGCACTTCCTCTTGCTCAACGTGGGGGGCATGTTGGGCGCTAACCAGCACGGTGTGGACGCGCCCCGGGCGACCGTGGCGGTACTCGACGGTTACCTGGGTCTTGCCATCCGGGCGCAACCAGGGCAGGATTCCCTGTTTACGCACTTCGCTCAAGCGCCGGGCCAGCTTATTGGCCAGGTAGATGGGCATGGGCATCAAGGCCGGCGTCTCATCGCAGGCAAAGCCAAACATCATCCCTTGATCGCCCGCCCCAATTGCCTCCACTTCCGCCTCGCTCATCTCTCCCGTCTTGGCCTCCAGGGCGCGGTTGACCCCCATGGCGATGTCGCTGGATTGGCGGGCGATGGCGGCCAACACCCCGCAGCTATTGGCATCGAAACCCTTCTCGCTGTTATCGTAACCGATCTCCCGGATGACTTCGCGCACCAGCTCGTCATAGTTGACGCTGGCGTTGGTGGTGATCTCGCCCATCAAGATCACGAAGCCGGTCTTGGTCGCCGTCTCGCAAGCAACCCGCGAATAGGGATCTTGGGCCAGGCAGGCGTCCAGCACTGCGTCGCTGATCTGGTCACACATCTTATCCGGGTGTCCCTCGGTGACTGCCTCAGAGGTAAACAAGAGGCTGGGCGAGGTCATAAAAGTAGTGCTCATGCGAACCCTCCAGGTTAAAAAAATTGCCCCTTCCGGTACTGAGAAAGGGCAACGTCGAATTCCATCATGCCCTCTCATCTTCCAGAACATCCGTCTGCCGGAATTGGCACCTTCCGCCGGGCGTGACCCGGTTCGGGGTTGCCGAGGTTTCGCAGGGCCGGTCCCTCCACCTCTCTGGATAAGAGCGCCTTTGGGGCTATCAGAATGTTGGCAGGATGATACCATGGCTGACGGCGGGTGTCAACAAAAACCCCCCGCTCAATACAGATAGAACGACTCCACTTTCCAGTTGGGGAGTTAAATAAAGAACCAGACGATGATGGTGTAGCCGAGCACCCCGCCCCACAACCAGGAATCGATGCGGTCGAACACCCCGCCGTGCCCGGGGATCAGGTTGCTCGAGTCCTTGACCCCCATCTGGCGCTTGATCATGCTCTCGCCCAGGTCTCCCAGTGGGGTTAGCACGGAGAGCGCCAGGCCCAACACCGCGCCGCGCCAGGGGAGGATTTCCGTAGCTGGCCCAGCTCCGATGCGCCATAGAGCGGCAAGTAAGGCCGTGCCCAGCGTGGCAGTAACCACGCCAGCGAGGTAACCCTCCCAGCTCTTCTTGGGACTCAGCCGGGGACTCAGCCGCCGCTTGCCAAAGCGCCTGCCGATAAAATAGGCGCCAGTGTCCGCCAGCCAGACTGCGGGGAGGGCAAGCAACACCCACCACTCGCCTTCCGGCAAAGTGCGCAGGGAAATCAGGTAAGCGCCTATCCAGCCAAGGTACAAGACGCCGCCCAGGGTGACGTTGAAATCGGTGGCTGCCTGGTCGCGCCCGCGCTCATAGGCAACCAGGTGATGGATCATCCCCGCCAGGATGAGAAAGCTGAGCAGCCAGTGGGCGCTCTCGAAGCCGTTCCAATAACGCCCCAGGACGAGCGCCATGGCGCCGGCAGGAACCAAAACGCCAGCGGGTTGTAACCCGCCGGCGCGAAAGAGCTTCACGTACTCCCAGCCGGCCAGTCCCATGATGGCGGCGATCACCAGCGCATACAGCCAGCCGCCATAGGCAATCACCAGCAATCCCAGCGGCAGCAGGACGATGGTAACCAGCAGCCGGCTAACCAGCATTGGCGGCGCTATCCTTCTTGCTTTGAGTTACACCTCCGTAGCGCCGTTCACGGCGGCTGAATTCGACCAATGCCTTGCGTAATTCTTCCTTGTCGAAGTCCGGCCAAAAGGTGGGCGTAAAGTACCATTCCGAGTACGCCCCCTGCCAGATCAGAAAGTTGCTGCCGCGCAGTTCACCGGAGGTGCGGATGATCAGGTCGGGATCGGGAACACCAGCCGTGAACAGGTAACGGCTAATGAGCTCATCGCTCACCTCCTCAGCCTTGACGCCCTCCTGGATCATGCGCTGAACCGCGCACACAATCTCATCCCGTCCCCCGTAGTTGAAGGCCACGTTGAGCACCAGGCGGTTGTTCT
>JAQUAE010000245.1 GCA_028687395.1 Anaerolineales bacterium
CATGTGCGCCCGATGGGCGAGGATATCGTCGCCACCCAGCTCGTCCTGCCCGCCGGGTGGGTCTTGCGCCCGGTGGACCTGGGAGCGGCAGCGGCCAGCGGGCAGACCAGCTTGAATGTCGTCAAGAAGCCGCGCGTGGCGATTATTCCCACGGGGACCGAGTTGGTGCCGGTGGGCGCGCCCCCCAGGCCAGGCGAGATCATCGAATACAATTCCCTCGTCCTGGCAGCCCAGGTGAACGGTTGGGGAGGGGAAGCGCTGCGCCTGGCGCCCCTCCCGGATGATTTCGAGCAAATCCGTGCCGCTGTCCTGCAAGCAGCCCGCGACCATGACCTGGTGTTGGTCAATGCCGGCTCTTCGGCCGGCTCCGAAGATTTCACTGCCCGAGTGGTGGAGTCGCTGGGGCGTGTGCTGGTGCATGGCGTCGCCGTGCGCCCCGGCCACCCGGTCATCCTTGGCATGCTGCGCTTCCCTGGAGAGGAAGCGCAAGGCGGGGAGCGCCAGGTACCCGTGATCGGCGTCCCCGGCTACCCGGTCTCGGCAGCGCTTACCGGGGATATCTTCGTCAAACCCCTGCTCGAGCGCTGGTTGGGCGTGCCACACAGTGAACCAGACACCCTGCGAGCGACCCTGACACGCAAAGTGACTTCACCCGCGGGCGACGACGACTTCTTGCGCGTCGTACTGGGGCGGGTGGGCGCGCGTTTGCTGGCCGCTCCCCTGGCGCGCGGCGCCGGCGTCATCACCTCACTGGTGCAGGCGGATGGAATCACCCTCTTGCCGCGCGGCTCGCAAGGCGCCCCGGCGGGCGCCGAGGTCGAGGTGCACCTCTATAAGCCGCGCAGCGAGATCGAAAGGACCATTTTCGCCATCGGTTCGCACGATATCTCGCTGGACCTGATGGCGCAGTTCCTCGCCCCACGTGGCAGGCGGTTGGTTTCGGCCAACGTGGGCAGCCTGGGCGGCCTGGTGGCTTTGCGCCGCGCTGAAGCCCACCTGGGGGGGTGCCACTTGTTGGATGAGCGCACCGGGGAGTATAACCAGGCGTACATCCGCGAGTACCTGCCCGAGACGCGCGTCAAGTTGGTCACGCTGGTTGGTCGCCAGCAGGGATTGCTGCTCCCTCCGGGAAACCCGCTGAATATCCGCTCCTTGGAGGATTTAGTGCGCCCGGAGATCACCTTCGTAAACCGCCAGCGGGGCGCTGGCACCCGGTTGCTGCTCGACTACCATCTGCGCTTGCTGGGTATTGTCCCAGAGCGGCTTAAAGGCTACAATCAGGAAGAATACACCCACCTGGCGGTGGCTGCGGCAGTAGCTTCAGGCAGGGCTTCTTGCGGCCTGGGCATCGCCGCTGCGGCGCGCGCTTTGGGCCTGGAGTTCCTGCCCCTCTACGAAGAGCGCTACGATCTGGCTATCCTGGAGGAGTACTACTCATCAGCGTTGCTTGCCCCCTTGTTGGAGCTGCTGCAAGAGACGGCGTTCCGCAGCGCCGTCGCCGGGTTGCCGGGATATGACATTCGCCGGATGGGTGAGCTGGTCGCCGAGTTTTGAGGTGAGTGGAGGTGGCATGGCGATTGCCCTCGTAATCGACGCTAACCGCCAGATGGCGGACAGCGTGTGCCAGATGCTGGAGGTGTCAGGCTTGGCCGGCAATCCTGCCTGCTGAGTCCGCAGTGAAGGCCAGGGAAAAAGGCGTCTTGAAGCTGGTGCTTGAACCCGCCAGCCTGGAAGACTTAGAAGACCTGCTTGTACAGCGTGAAGTTATTGGTATAAATATTGGCATAAATGGAGAAGTAACGCACTATGCAACCACCTGCTGGTTCTAAAGCCCCGGAGTTTACCCTGTCCGATGATACCGGCGTGCAACGCAGCTTGGCGGATTATCGCGGCAGCCCGGTGGTGTTGTACTTTTATCCCAAGGATGACACTCCTGGCTGCACCACCGAGGCGTGCGGCTTTCGGGATGATTACAGCGCCTATCAGAAGGCTGGCGTCGTGATCCTGGGCGTCAGCCCAGACACGCCGCAAAAACACTCCAGGTTCAAGAGCAAATACAACCTGCCCTTTACCCTGCTGGCCGACAGCGATCACCGCGTGTGCGAGCTGTATGGTGTTTGGGGGCGCAAGAAATTCATGGGTCGCGAGTACGACGGCGTCTTTCGCACCACATTCCTGATCGACGCCCAGGGCACCATCCTGAAAGTGTTCGAGAAAGTCAAGCCCGAACACCATAGCCAGGAAATTCTTCAGGCATTGGCAGAGGCGAAGTGAGCTGGTTACGGAAGTTGGGCTGGAGCCCTGACCCGTTGGAGGCCCGCCGCTGGTTGACAGCCGGGCTTGGCCTGGGCGCGATGCTGGTAGCCACCCTGCTGCGCTTCACCCTGCTTGCCGCGCAGCCGCAGCCTGTGAAGAATGCCTTCGATGGCCTGTTCATCCTGTTGGCGGGCGGCATGCTCCTTTACGTGGCGCTGCGCTTCCGCAACCTCCACCTGGAAATGGGTCGGATGAAGCAGCAACTCGCCTCTGCCCGACAGAAGGAAGAGGAAACTTTTCAGCACCTGGCGACCGTCTTTCGCATCAGCCAGATGTTCGCTGAAGCCAAAGAAGAGGGCCAGGTGATCGAGCTGGCGCTGCGCCTCTCGCGCGAAATACTGGGCGCCAGCGGGGCGTCATTCGTCCCCCTGGATGAACGCAACCAGGCTCTGGCGGTCATCCGCGCAGGGGCGATGCCTGGACAGGTCACCAACGACTGGTTGGAATACCTGGCTACGCCGAGCGTGCGTCAGCGCTGCGCCGCCTGCCAGAATCACGAAGAGCTGATGGTCACCTGCCCCTTGCTCGCCGCCTCCATTGTGGAAGCCAGAGGTGTCTATTGCCTGCCCTTGCGCCGCGGCGAGCAGGAATTCGGCGTGCTGAACCTGTTCCTGCCCGATTCACAGGCGCTGGCCCCGGAAACGCGCGCCTTCCTGCGCACCATCGTCGACGAGACCGCTCTCGCCCTGGAGGGCGTGCGCCTGCGCAGGAGGGAGATGACCACCCTGGAGCAGTTGCAGGCGGTGCGCGAAAAGACCGACCTGAAGGCTCTGCTGCTCGACTTGCTGGAGAACATCCAGGGCTCATTGGAAGTGGACGTCGCTCTGGTGGCTCTGTGGGATGAAAGCGATGGCTTGATGACCAACGTCATCTCACGCGGGGAGCTCGACGAAAACATCCAGCATCTCGCCCAGGGGGTGCTGCTCAGCGTCAAGAACAGCCGCGCCCCGGTGATCATGGGCAACGCCAGTGCGGGAACTGCCCCCACCCATGAAGCCTATGCATTGATGGGCGTACCCCTGCTGGTTCAAGATCAACCGGCATTGGGCGCAATTCTCGTGGCGGGCAAGAATGACAAGCCCTTTCAATCCCGCCAATTGAACATCCTGGAAGCCATCGCCAACCAGGTCGCCCTGGTGATTCGCAACGTGAACAGCATGGCCGACCTGGAATTCAAGGCAATGATCGAAGAGCGCACTCGTCTGGCGCGCGAGATTCACGATGGACTGGCTCAAACGCTGGGCTTCCTGAAGCTCAAGCTGGCGCAAATGAAGAACTACCTGGAGCAGGGAGACCTGGAGCGGCTGCAGCAATTACTGCCCAACTGCTATGAAGCTCTCTCCGACGCCTACCAGGATGCGCGCCAGGCGATCGATGGCCTGCACCTTTCCTCCTTCGATGAAGGCTTGGCTTCCTGGCTCCTCCCCACACTGGATGACTTTCAGGCGACCAGCAACCTGGCCGTGACGTTGCAGCGGCCGGTCGATGACCCCGGTTTCCCGCCGGAAGTGCACGCCCAACTGGTGCGCATCGTCCAGGAGAGCTTGAGCAACGTTCGCAAGCACGCCCGGGCCAGCCACGTGCGCGT
>JAQUAE010000246.1 GCA_028687395.1 Anaerolineales bacterium
GAGGTGGCTGGATGAAGCGGCTGAGCCGCCGCCAGTTCTTGAGCCTGAGCGCCTTGAGCCTGGGTAGCCTGGGATTTAATTCGCTCGGCCGGTTTTTCGCCGCCACGGAATGGCCGGAAAGTGGCCGCCTGGGGAGGGTGGTCTGGTGGGGCAGCGAACTTAAGGCGCGCCCCGATCTAGCCAGCGCAACGCTGCGCACCCTGGTGGAGGACGAGGTGTTTCCCTGGATCAGGGAGGTGGTCGGCTCGCACCCCTACGAGATCAACCAGCGGTGGGTGGAAACGCCGGAGGGCTACGTGTGGTCGCCGCACATGCAACCGGTGGAAGCCCATCCTAACCAGCCCCTGGCGGCTCTGCCCACCACCAGCCTGGGCGAGGGGATGTGGGTGGAAACCACCGTCCCGTACGTGGACCTGGTGCTGGAGAATCCGCCAGCGCGCTCTCCCTGGCTGCAGGACCGCCTGGCATATGGTCTGGCGCCACGCCTGTACTACAGCCAGGTGGTGTGGGTGGACCGGGTGCGCCAGGAGGACAGGCAGATCTGGTATCGCATCAACGAGCGCTACGGGTATGGGGATATCTTCTGGGCGGATGGGGTAGCTTTTCGCCCAATCACCGAAGAGGGGGTAACCCCCATTCACCCGGACGTGGAGGGTAAGCGCGTCGTGGTCGACGTGCCTCACCAGACGCTCTCCTGCTACGAGGGGACGCGGGAAGTATATTATGCGCGCGTCTCGACCGGAGCGCTGTTCAACGCTGCAGGCGAGCGGGTGGATGCCTGGGCCACCCCGGCAGGGGAGCATCCCATCTGGCGCAAGATGTTCTCGGTGCACATGAGCGGCGGAACGACCGGCGGGGGTTGGGACCTGCCCGGGGTGGGTTGGACAGAGCTCTTCGTTGGAACGGGGGTGGCTATCCACTCCACCTATTTTCACAACAACTTCGGCGTACCCATGTCACGCGGTTGCGTCAACGCCCGACCGGCCGACGCCCAGTGGATATTTCGCTGGTCGGAGCCGGTCGTGCCCTACGCCCCGGGGGATGTCACCGTGCCTCTGCCTGGGGGGACGATCGTCCAGGTCGTCGTCGAGTGAGAATATTAATAATAGGACTTACTGCGTAGCTTCTAAATAATTCAACATACCAGGATTATCTTGCATATTTAAGATAATAATAGTATAATTTGTGCGATCCGCGAGGTCAATATGCTGCGGGTCGCATTCTTATCGTTACAGCAAGGGAGATACGCATGATGAAACGCATTTTGATCCTGGCAGCCCTGGCGAGCGTCCTGGCGCTGAGCGCATGTAGCGCACCTAAGCCCGAGCCGGTGAGCATCACCCTGGACATGAGCGAGTACGCCTTCGACCCGGCGAGCATCGAGGTCAAGGTTGGGCAGGAGGTGAGCCTGGAGCTGGTCAACAACGGGCAACTGCCGCATGAAGTCATGTTCGGTCGAGAGGTAATGCGCAAAGACAACCGTCCAGCCGGTTACAGGGAAGACATGTTTGCTATTGGCGGTGCGACACCCGAAGTTATCGCGCTACAAGGCGAGCTGGCAGACGAAGAGGAAGAGGAACACAGCGGCTTCGTGGTGGCGCTGCAGAAGACCGGCGACCGCGCCCTGATCAAGTTCACGGTGACGCAGGCGATGGTTGGCGAGTGGGAAATCGGCTGCTTTGAGCAGGACGGTGTGCACTACGACGCCGGGATGGTGGGCAAGTTTATCGTCGCGCCCTGAGCGTCAGCCTGCCAGGGGTAAGACTATGTCGGGAGGCAGGCTCGAGATTTGCTCGCCCTGCAAGTTCGAGCGCGCTGGCGGGGTGAAGACCAGGAAATCTTGTGTGGCGCGCGATAGGTTGGCGTAGGCGCCACGGTAAGGGGGCGGCAGCAGGGCGGCCATCTGGTACATAATCTCGTCGACCATGCGCTGGCGCAGGTGGCGGGTGATGGTCTCGCCGCGGGCATCCAGGTGGAAGGGCTGCCCGACCAGGATGGTGAAATCGGTGCGCTGCAGACGCGCCAGGTTGTCGTGGACACACTCCCCACCATAGAAGACGACGGGCATCAACGGGGCGCCGCTGCGCAGCGCCAGAGGTACCACCCCAGGGCGGGCGGTTTGCAAGCGCCCGTTGCCGGAGCGGGTGCCCTCGGGGGCGATGGCAACGATCTTGCCTGCCTGGAGGGCGTCCAGGCATTTGCGTATAGCCTCCACGTCGGCTTCGCCGCGCCGCAGTGGTATCGCTCCCCACAGGTCGAAGAGGGGGCGCAGGATGGCATTGTCCCACGTTTCGGCTTTCGCCATGCCGGTGATCGGGCGGGGCAGCAGGTGGGTGTAGAGCAGGGGTACTTCGAGGAAATTGACGTGGTTGGCGACCAGGATGAGCGGGCCGGCCTGGGGGATCTTGGCGAGCTGGGCGTCATCGACCCGGCAGATGATGCGGGTCAGGTGCTTGATGGTCGCATTGACCACGCTCTCGGCCAGGCTCATATGCTGCCTTCCACTGGCGTGCAGAGCATCTCGAGCTGGGCGGGGAGCAGCTCGATGGTCAATTCGCTCCCCTGGGTGCAGATGGTTTCGCCATCGGCGTGAACCGGCAGGCTGCCCTGCAAAGCGCGCACGTGAACCTTGCGCGCCTGGCAGGTATGGATGGATTTCTGGCTGGCCTGGTCGCCGCGCATGAAGTGGGGGATGAGGGCCAGGATTTTGCCCTTGCTCACCTGCTCGGCGATGCACAGGTCTAACAGGCCGTCGTCGCTGCGGGCTGTGGGCGCCATCATGAAGCCCCCGCCCATGCGCCGCCCGTTCATGATCGAGATCATCAAGGAGGATAATTCCATCGGCTGGCCGTCCAGGTCCAGGTGGACCAGGGGGGCGTGATAATACAGGAAGATCGTCTGCAAGGCAGCCACCAGGTAGGAGATGAATCCGCGCAAGTGCGTATTGCGGGCGGCGACGAACCCGACTACGGCGTCAAAGCCGATTCCGATGCCGTTACCGAAGTAGCGCCCCGCGGGATAGTCGCCGCCGGTCACCTTACCTACGTCGATGGCAGAGCGGTGATCGGCGAGGATGGCCTGGCAGCCGGCTTCCAGCCCGATGGGGGTGCCCATGCCGAAGGCGAAGTCGTTGCCGCGCCCAACGGCGACGACGCCCAGTGCGCTGGTGCGGCCCTGCGCCTGCCTGACCTGCATCAGGCCGTTCAGCACTTCGTTGGCCGTGCCATCCCCTCCAACGGCGATCACGACCTGGTCGCCATCGGCCGCAGCCTGCCGGGCTAATTGGATGGCGTGCCCGGGACGTTCGGTGCGCAGCAGCGTGAAGTCGAAGCCGGCCTGCTTGAAGGTCGCCTCTATAGTGGGAGCAGCCTGGGCGCCGGCGCCGCGCCCGGAGACTGGGTTCAGGACGAGGGTGTATTTTTTCATGAAACCAAGGATTCCAAATGTTATATTTTACATGATCCTGATCGTCAGCGGGAGGTTAACATATTACACCGCAATGATCAGCGATCACCATGCCCCGCCGGCCTGGGTGAGCAGGACCGTTGTCCCCAACAAGGCGCAGTAAGCGGCAAAAATATACAAAGAATGGTGTTTCACGTAAGCCAGCAGCCAGCGGATGGCCAGGTAGGAGGTCGCTGCCGAGGCGACGAAGCCGCTTAGGAACACCGGAAGCTCACGACCCAGGTCGGGAGATTGGGCCAGGTTGAGGCCGGCGAGCAGCCCGGCCGAGAGCAAGACGGGGATGGACATCAAAAAGGCGAAGCGCGTGGCGACTGGACGCTGCAGGTCGCGGGTCATCCCGCCGGCGATAGTGGCGCCCGAACGTGAGACCCCAGGCAGGAGGGATAGAACCTGGAAGAAGCCGATCCACAAGGCATCCT
>JAQUAE010000247.1 GCA_028687395.1 Anaerolineales bacterium
CGCCCGGGGCCACGCCGATGCGGTTGGAGGCGCCGTCGTCGCCCACCATGCTGCCCATGGTGTGCGTGCCGTGGGCGTTGCCGTCGCCCGGGACCTGGTAGGGCTCGTTGGTGGAGACGTGCCAGTTGCCGGCGTGCACGGAGGGCCCTTTGGGGTTGTAGCCGCGGTACTTGCTCAACAGGGCGGGGTGCTGCCAGTCCACGCCGGTGTCCAGGTTGGCCACCACCACGCCGCTGCCGTCCAGACTGAAGGCCGCCTCTGCCAGATCTACCTCGATCATGTCCAGGTTGAAGGGGTAAACTGGCGTGCTCGCCGCGGCGTTCTCCTGTTCCAGCTCAGGCTCGCTGAGGGTGATGCGCTCGTCCGGGCGCACCTGGGCTACGTCGGGGCGCTGGGCCAGGGCGCGCACCAATCCCGGGGTGGCTTCCAGGGCGACCACCGGGCTGACCCAGAAGGCGTTCACCCGGCGCGCCTGCCCTTGATGCGCGGCCAGTTGCAGGCGGGAGAGCAGCCCGGCAGCCTGATTCTGCGTGCGCTGCTGCAGGGCGCTGACCACCATGGCGCGGCGCTCCAGGCGGTTCAGCCCGCTTTCGGGGATAGCCAGGCTTTCCAGCCCGGCGCCCGAGGGGCGCCACTCGACGATGATGGGCAGGTATTCGTCTTCGGCGGCGCTTTCCAGCAGGCGCAGCAGGGCGGGATGCAGGCGCCCTTCAGTGGCGCCGCCCGGCGGGGGTTCCTGGGCGGGGCGTTCCTCCACGGGGATGCCGGCGGCGTGGCTGGCGAGGTGAAAGAAAGCCAGGAGACCGCTCAGGGCGAGCAGGCAGGCGATGGCCAGGATGGAGACGCGCTTCACGAAATCTTCCTCCTCGGCTGTGGCTCAGGCGTTCTTCAGGCGGGCGACGGTGACGCCCTCCCCGCCTTCTTTATTGCCGCCGGATTCGAAGGAGCGCACGTGGGGGTGGCGCCCCATCTCCTGGCGGATGGCCTCGCGCAGCTTGCCGGTGCCCTTGCCGTGGATGATGCGCACGAAGGGCAGCCCGTAGAGGTAAGCCGAGTCCAGGTAGCGGTCGAGAGCTTCGAGGGCTTCGTCGGCGCGCTTGCCGCGCAGGTCGAGCTCCCAGCCGGGCGAGAGCGTCTCGACCGGCAGGCGCACGGCGGCTTCCTGCACCGGCTCGGTTGGGGCGGCTTCCTCGCCGCTCAGCGCCAGGTCGGTCAGGCGGGTGCGGATGCGCAGCACGCCCACCTGCACCTCGGCCTCCTCCTCGCCCAATGCAGTGACCACGCCCTTGGCGTTCAGCGAGCGCAGGCGCACCCGGTCGCCCAGGCGGGGAGCGCGGCGCTCACCCCCCGGTAGTTCCTGGGCGGGGTGGCGCTCGACAGGCTGCTCCACCTTCTCGGCCAGGGATTCCAGGGCGCTCTCGACGGGCTTGAGCGCTTCGAGGGGCTGGCGGGCGCGGGAGAGAGAGCGGCGCGCCTGGCGCAGCTCCTCCTCGAGCTGCTCGACGTCCTCAGCGGCGGCCTTGCGGGCGTTCTCCAATATCTCGCCGCGTTCGTCCTCGATAGCCTCTAATCGTGCAGCCAGCTCGTTGCGCAACGCTTCGGCTTCCTGGCGGGCCTGCTCGGCGGCCAGGCGCGCCTGGCGCGACAGGTCGCGCTGGCGGTGAATCTCGTCCAGCAGGTCTTCGGCGCGCAAATCGGAGGGGTCCAGCTCCGCCCGGGCGGATTGGATGATGGGCTCGGGCATGCCCAGGCGTTGGGCGATGGCCAGGGCGTTGGAGCGGCCGGGCAGGCCGATGGTCAGGCGGAAGGTGGGGCGCAGCGTCTCCAGGTCGAATTCCACGCTGGCGTTGGTCACCCCGGGGGTGGCGTGGGCGTAAGCCTTGAGCTCGGGGTGGTGGGTGGTGACCAGGGTGGTGACGCGCCGCTCGGCCAGGTGGGAGAGCAGCGCCCGCGCCAGGGCAGCGCCCTCCTGCGGGTCGGTGCCGGCGCCCAGCTCGTCCAGGATGACCAGGGATTGCGGGGTGGCCTTGTTCAGGATGCGGATGATGTTGGTGATGTGCCCGGAGAAGGTCGACAGGGACTGTTCGATGGATTGCTCGTCGCCGATGTCGGCATACAGGCTGCGGAAGACGCTGATCTCGGAGCCGGACTGGGCCGGGATGTGCAGCCCGGACTGGGCCATCAGTGCCAGCAGCCCGACGGTCTTGAGGGTGACCGTCTTGCCGCCGGTGTTGGGCCCGGTGATGACCAGGATGAAGGTCTGCGGGTCGAGCTCGACGTCGATGGGCACCACGCTGGCCGGGTCGAGCAGCGGGTGGCGCGCCTGGTACAGGCGGATGACGCTCCCGGGATGGGCAGCGGCTTGGGCTTCCTTGCCCCGGCGGCGCTCGAAGGGGTGCAGGGCCGGCTCGACGGCGCCGAGCTGGCTGGCGTAGCGGGCGCGCATGAAGACGAAATCCAGCTCGGCGACCGCCTCCAGGCACCGGGTAATCGGGCGGGCGTGGTCGCCGACCTGGGCGGAGAGCTCAGCCAGGATGCGCAGCTCTTCGTCGCGCTCGGCAAGCTGCAGCTCGCGGTTCTGGTTGTTCAGCTCGACCACCCCCAGCGGCTCGACGAAGAGGGTCGCCCCGGAGGAGGACTGGTCGTGGACGATGGCCTTGAGGCGGCCCTTGAACTCGGCGCGCAGGGGCAGGACGTAGCGGCCGTCCCGTTGAGTTATCAGGGTCTCCTGCAGGAAGGGGGTGATGGCGGGGTCGCTGAGCATGCGCTGCAGCTTGCCCATCAGGCGCTCGCGGGCGATGCCCAGCTCACTGCGGATGGCAGCCAGGGTGGGGGAGGCAGAATCGAGCACCTCACCGCGCTCGGAGATGGCGCGGCCGATCAGGTCGATCAGCCCGGCGGGCGGGGGCAGGCTGGCGGCGATCTCGGCCAGGTGGGGGAAGCCGCCGGCCAGGCGCTCGAAGGTTCGCGCCAGCTCACGCGCCGCGGACAGGGTGGAGCGCACGTCGAGCAGCTCCTGGGGGGTGAGCGCGCCGCCGTGGCGGGCGAGCTCGAGGGACTTGCGGATGTCGCGCGCCCCGCCGATGGTCAGGTTGGGGTGCGTGGTGAGCAGGGCCAGGGCTTCGCGCGTCTCGGCCTGCTGGCGTGTGGCAATCTCGACGTCGCTGGTGGGGCGCAGCGCCAGAGCCTTGTCCGCCGAGGGGGCGAAGGCCGCCAGTTCGGCCAGTTGAGCCAGAATCTTGGGGTATTCCAGGGTGCGCAGCGTTTTCTCGTCCATGAGCGGCAAAGACCAGGTCAAGGGGAGTGTACCATAGGGCTGCGCGGAGGGGAATAGGCGGGCGCGGGCGGGATGCGCCTGCGGCGCACCTGCGGCGCACCTCGGGCGCGCCTGATAAAAATGCAAACTCATGGGCTATTGTATTTATAACATTTACTCTATATAATGGAGATGTAGCCTGGTTGGCATACACTTCTGTAAGCCGGGCGGGCATGGGGAGTATCTGTTAATCAGCACTGTTCTTTAACAGGAGGCCAACTGTGTTCTCGAGGAATCCCCCCCATGGCCAGGGGCTGGTGGAGTATGCGTTAATCATTCTATTAGTCGCCGTAATCGTAATCATCGTATTAGCCATACTCGGACCCGCAGTGGGCAACATGTTCAGCAACGTGGTGTCCAACGTGTGAAATCACCCGCTGACCCCTGGCGAGCAGGCCTCCGCAATGGAGGCCTGCGCTCTTTAAGTGATTCCCGTAGTGCCTCATAATAAAATGTTACTTTGAGATGGTCGATGCCTCAAATAAGAATGTTACCCATGGATCTTCCACAATTTGGCGACGTTTTGGTCAATCCTGTCTCGCAAGGTGACCGGATTGAG
>JAQUAE010000248.1 GCA_028687395.1 Anaerolineales bacterium
TGGGCCTGCCCACCCTGATCCCCTCAGCCACGCCTACGCGCACCCTGACACCCACGCACACCGCCACGCCCATCCCTCCGACCTTGACGCCCAGCCTCACCCCCACCATCACGCTGACCCCCACGCGCACACAGACGCCTATTCCCACCCCGACGCCGCACTACGCCTTGATTGCAGCCACGGGCAGCAACGGGGCGCTGCTGCGCGCCGAGCCCGGCGGGGCAGTCCTGCGCAGCTATGTGAACGGCGCGCTGATGCAGCTCCTGCCTGAGACGCAAGAGCTGGAAGGCGCCTTATGGGTGAAGGTCATCGCCCCGGATAACCAGCAAGGCTGGATCATGCAGGGCTTGATCATCACCGTCACCCCCGCGCCCTAGGCAAAATCCTGAGTTATTCTTTTACCAGGTCTTGAGGTTGAAAGGCGAGGGGTAAGAGCTCGCCCACGCTGATCTCCTGGAGCACTTTGCCCTGCACATCGGCGACAAGCACCAACGTATCCAGGCCGAACTCGGCCAGCACCTGGCGGCAGGCGCCGCACGGTGAGCCGCCGTTGGCAGTGACTAAAGCCAGGGCGACGAATTCGCGCTCGCCCTGCGAGACAGCGTTGAAAACCGCCACGCGTTCGGCGCACATCGTCGTCGGGTAGGCGGCGCTTTCCACATTCACACCTTCGTAGATACGCCCCGAGGCAGTAAGCAAGGCCGCGCCCACCGGATAGCCTGAATACGGCGCGTAAGCCCAGCGGCGGGCGACCAGGGCGCTCTCGATCAATCTCTGGCGCTGTTCATCCACTAACATGTTTCACATCCTCCTCGTTAACTGAGGTCGCCGGCGCCCACTTGGCGCGCACCTTGCGGATGCGCCGCGCACTGACCTGCTCGACGGTCAGCAACAAATTTTCCACCTGGACGGTTTCCCCGCTGGAGGGCACGCGCCCAATACGATTATAGATAAAGCCACCCAGCGTTTCTGCTTCGTCTTTGGGGAGATGGCTGCTGAACACCTCGTTGAAATCATCCAGGTCCCCCCGGCCTTGAACCAGGTACTCGCCGTCCCCCACCTGCTGGTAGGGCAATTCCTCCCCCTGGTCGTACTCGTCCTAGATTTCACCCAGGATTTCCTCGACGATGTCTTCCATTGTCACCAGGCCAGCCACACCGCCGTATTCATCCACCACGATAGCCATGTGGATGCGCTGCTCCTGCATCTCGGCCAGCAGCTCGTCGATCTTCTTGGCTTCGGGGATGAAATAGGCGGGGCGCAGCAGCTCGCTCAAGGCGCTTTCCCGGTTGCCTTCCTGGTAGATGCGCAAGAGGTCCTTGACGTAGAGCAAGCCGAGGATGTTATCCACGTTCTCCTGATAAACCGGGACGCGCGAATGCCCGGACTCGAGCAGGATATCCACGGCGTGCAGGATGGAGGTGTTAGCGTCCAGAGCCAGGATGTCGATGCGCGGCACCATGATCTCCCGCGCCAGGGTGTCGCCCAGCTCGAAGATCGAGAAGATCATCTTGCTCTCTTCTTGCTGGAAAAGCCCCTCCTGCTGCCCGGCGTCCACCAGGGTCTTCAACTCATCGGTAGTCAGCGCCACGCTGCTCTCCAGCGAAGCGCTGTCAGCGCCAAAGGCACGAAAGGTGAAGCCCACCAGCGGTGCCAGCGTCACGCTGAGGGCGCGCGCCCAAAACGCCAGGCGCAGCGCCCACAGGTCCGCATTACCGACGACCAGACGCTTCACCAGCCACTCCAGCCAGAAGGTCAGCAGGGCAGCCAGGAGCAGGCAGCCCAACACGCCGCCAATCGAGACCCGGGGGAAGGCTTTCATCACCAGCATGGCCATCAGCCCGGCGGCAACGAAACGCTCGACCAGCAAGGTGAAGCTGAAACTGGCCTGAACCCGAGGCAGAGAATGGAAGATGCGCTGCATGCTGCCCGGCTTGTCCGGCGCCTGGTCGTGTTTGCTGGCCAGGCGCAGCAGGTTAGCATGCAGGAAGGCGGTCCCGGCGGCAACCGTGAGCAGGTCAATCGCCAGCAGCGCCAGGAGGCTGATCAGGAAAACCTGGTTTTCAGTCACGTCTCTCCAGCTTACGTATCACGCGCGCCGGCACGCCGACCGCCAGGGAATAAGGCGGGACGTTCTTGGTCACCACCGCCCCGGCGCCGGTGCGGGCGCCCTCACCTAGATGAACCGGCGCCACCAGCATGGTGTCGCTGCCGATGAAGACGTTCGCCTCGATCTCGGTCGGATTCTTGCGCTCTCCATCGTAATTGCAGGTGACCGTTCCAGCGCCGATGTTGACCCCCTTGCCAATCGTGGCATCGCCGATGTACGCGAAGTGACCCACCTTGGTGCCAGGACCGAGATAGGAGTTCTTCACTTCACCGAAATTGCCCATGTGTACGCGTTGTGCCAGGTGCGCCCCTTTGCGCAGGTGGGCGAAAGGACCTACGTCCACGTCATCTTCGAGAACGGCGCCCTGCACGACGGAAGCGAAGACCTTGCAGCGCGCTCCCAGGCGGGCGTCCTGCAGGATGGTGTTCGGCCCCAGGTTGCAACCCTCGCCTACCTGCGTGTCCCCTTGCAGGTGGGTGTTGGGCCAGATCACGGTGTCCTGGCCAATAGCGACGCCGGGCTCGATGTAGGTGCTGGCCGGGTCGACCAGGGTAACGCCCTCCAGCATCCAGGCCTGGTTGATGCGCTGCCTCAGGGCGCTCTCCGCTTCGGCCAGGTGGACGCGGGTGTTCACGCCGATGGTCTCGCTCTTATCCGGGGTGGTCCAGGCGCGCACCTCCAAGCCCTCCGCCGCGGCAATGCCCACCGCGTCGGTCAGGTAGTACTCGCCCTTGGGTGAGAGCGGGATGCGCTTGAGCGCCGGCCACAGCCAGGCGGCGGAGAAGCAGTACACGCTGGCGTTCAACTCGCGCAGGGTGAGGAGCTCCGGCGTGGCCTGGGCTTCCTCGACCACCGCCCGCACCCTCCCATCCAGGGAGCGCACCACGCGCCCGAAGCCGCGGCTGTCCTCGTCGATCGCGCTCAACAAGGTGACCGGGCCGGGGTTGGCGCCTTGCAGCTCGAGCAGGCGCTTCACCGTCTCGACCTTCAGCAAGGGCATATCCGCAGCGAGGACGACAAGGGTATCCGCCTCGTCCTTCAATATCGCCTCCGCCTGCTGAACGGCGTGCCCGGTGCCTAACTGCGGCTCCTGCAGGACGAAGCGCGCCCGCTCACCGACCGCCGCCTGTACCGCGCTGGCAGCGTGACCCACCACGACCACCGGCTTGAGCGTCGAAACCGCCTCGGCCAGCTCCAACGAATAGGCAACCATCGCTTTTCCCAGCAATGGGTGCAGGATTTTGGGCGTCTGCGAACGCATGCGCGTGCCTTGCCCGGCCGCCAGGATGATGACAGCAACACTCATAGGGACACCTCGTCTGGTTGGCCCGCCGCCCGTAGGAATGGGGAAGTCACGCGTTGGGCGATCACGCCACCATACCATAGGGCGCGGCGCTGCTCGTGTGGCAATGCTTTGGGTTGACTGATCAGGAGCTTCAGGGGTTTAGGGCCAGTATCGTCGTCAAGCACACAAAAAACCTATGTTCAGTTCCAGGCTGGGGCGCCCGGATTCGAACCAGGATATACGGATCCAAAGTCCGCTGTGCTACCGTTGCACCACGCCCCACTGTCTGCGTCCCATCGCGGGCGCATCGTATTGTATCATATGGGAGGGAACGGTGACAATGCTGCGAATTGCCTCAATGAAAATCTTACTTTTCGAATGATCGTTGGCTCAATAAAAGTGTTACCCTTAGGGTTTCTCCAACGGGAGCTAAAGGGAACACGACATGACCAAAAACGCTAAGAAAGAACTG
>JAQUAE010000004.1 GCA_028687395.1 Anaerolineales bacterium
AGACAAAATAGAGCAACAGCCCAACGAGCAGTTGAGTATCCATGGCGGAGGCGAAGAAGACGCCGAATCTGCGATTGGCATCGTTCCAGGGAAGCTGGCGCAGCCAGCCTCGCCAGGCCATGACGGCGGCCACGATGCCCAGGATCAGGGCGACCCAACGCAGGATGTTGTGAACGGCAAGGATGATAGGATACATAGGACAAAACCTCCAAATAAACGCTTATCGACAAAGGAAGTTTAGATACCTGCACGCAATGCAACGGTTCGGGGTGGGATGATACCAGTGACTGCCCGTCCAGTCAATCGAATATTCCCGCCACAGGCTGCATGGTATGATACCATTCAGGTTATTCCTCCACAATTTCCTTACCCGAGAGGCAGTCATGGACGAACTTCGCGACGATGAAATCCTTGCCCAATGCCTGGAACACAGCTTCTGGACCTGGTCGGCTCAAGGCAAAGTGGCGCCTATCCCGGTGACGCGCGCCAAGGGGGTGTATTTCTGGGACGCAGATGGCAAGCGTTACCTGGACTTCAACTCGATGACGATGTGCGTGAACATCGGGCATGGCGACGAGCGCGTGATCAACGCCATTGCCGAGCAGGCGCGCCAGTTGCCCTATGCCGGCCCCCCCATGGCCACCCGACCGCGCGCCGTGCTGGGCAAACTGCTGGCGGAAATCACCCCCGGAAACCTGAACAAATTCCTCTTTACCCTGGGCGGCGCCGACGCCAACGAGAACGCCATCAAGCTTGCCAGGGCGTACACCGGGCGGCACAAGATCCTCGCCCGCTACCGCTCGTATCACGGCGCCACCGCCGGCGCCATGGCCGCCACTGGCGATCCACGCCGCGTCGCCTGGGAACCCAACCTGATGGGCGGCGTGGTGCACTTCCTCGACCCTTACCGCTACCGCTCCACCCTGCACCGCACCACGCCGGAGATCAGCGAAGCGGATTTCGCCCAGGATTACCTGAACCACCTGGAGGAAATTATCCAGTACGAAGGACCGCAGAGCATCGCCGCGGTGCTGCTCGAGTCGGTCACCGGCACCAATGGCGTCATCGTCCCGCCCGAGGGTTACTTACAGGGCGTGCGCGAGGTTTGCGACCGTTATGGCATCCTGCTGATTGCCGACGAGGTGATGAGCGGCTTCGGGCGCACCGGCAAGTGGTTCGCCGTCGAACACTGGAACGCCGTCCCCGACCTGATGACCATGGCGAAGGGGTTGACCTCGGCTTACGCCCCGCTGGGCGCGGTGGCCATGCGCCCCGAAATCGCCGAATTCTTCAACGAGCGCACTTTCCAGAGCGGGCTGACCTACAACGCCCACCCCATCTCGCTGGCGGCAGCCATCGCCAACATCCAGGTGATGCGCGAGGACCGGCTGGTGGAATGGGCTGCGGCTATGGGGCCTGTCCTGCGCCGCCATCTCTCCGACCTGGGCGAGCAACATCCCTCGGTGGGCGACGTGCGCTCGATCGGCTTGTTCGGGGTCATCGAGCTGGTGCGCGACCGCAAAACCAAAGAGCCGATGGCGCCGTTCAACGGCTCCAGCCCGGAGATGACCAACCTGCGCAAGTATTTACTCGACCACGGCGTCTACGCCTCCACGCACTGGCACACCGTGCTGATCATCCCTCCGCTCATCATCAACGAGGAGCAACTGGCGGAAGGCTTTGCCATCCTGGACAAAGCCCTGGAGATCACCGACGCAGCCGTGAAAAATTGAGCTGGCGAGTTACCAGTGGTTGAATATTTTTGATTACAATCCTTCCCAGTGGGAATAACCCGGGTTATCGATTCCCAGGCGCAGCAGGATGCGCCCCACCGTACCGGTAACCACGTCCTCCAGGGTGTGCGGCGCGCCGTAGAAAGCGGGGACAGGCGGGAAGATGATCGCCCCCGCCTGGGCGGCCAGGTCGAGCAGGCGGATATGGCCGCGGTGCAGGGGCGTTTCCCGCACGACTAGCACCAACGGCCGCCCTTCCTTCAAGGTCACATCCGCAGCGCGCACGATCAGGTCGTCGGCGTAAGAATTGGCAATCGCCGAGAGGGTCTTGACCGAGCAGGGGATGACCAGCATACCATGGGTGACGAAGGACCCTGAGGCGATGGCCGCCCCGATATCCTGGTGCTTGTAGACCACGTCCGCCAGGCGCTCCACCTGGCTGGCCTTCCAGGAAGTCTCCTGGGAGATGGTGAGGCGCGCCGCCGGGCTGAGCACCAGGTGGGTCTTGACCTCGGCCAGCTTGAGCATCTCCAGGGCGCGGACGCCATAGATGACCCCACTGGCGCCGGTGATGGCCACGATGACGCGTTTTTGCATTACGACCTCCTCGGGCGGGCTTACCTCAGCAGGAGACAGCTCACTCCGCCAGGCGGGCGCACTCCAGGGAAAAGATACGCCGCAGGATAGCCAGGGCGGAGGCGTAGGTGGAATCCATACCGAAGTAGGAGAGGCTGCCCGCACCCAGATTCTTGCCTTTGGATAACGGCGTGTCGGAGGCGTAGTGCACCATGCCCAAATCGAAGGGCAGCCCGTACAGGTTGATGATCTCGTTCATGGGATGCCGTTTGGGGCGATACATCTCGTACACTGCGGAGAGGTACGGGCCGGCTTCCATCTCGATATCGGTGTACCCCTCGCGGTAGAACACCTCCATGTAGCGGGCAGTCTGCAAGAACGTCCCTTGCACGGAGACGATCTTCTGATTGTCCAGCACCGATCCATAGACTAAGAAAGGTAAGACGTCGGCGGCAGTGAGGCTGTTGGGGAACAGGTAGGTGTTCTGCGAATGTTCGTCGTGCACCACGTTGGAGATCATCACGTCGCCCACCACGCCGTTCAAGGTGGCTGCCTTGCCCATCATGTACACACCCAACAGGGCGCCGACATGCTCGCCAACCACCGAAAGGATGTGGTAGGCTGCCATACCCAGGGGGTAATCGATGTTGAGCAGCAGAGCGTCGCTGCGGGAGAGCGTCGCCGCGGTTTGGGCGAGATCGCCCTGTAATACACGGGGATCGAAGGCTTGCGGCTGCAGGCTGGAGAGGCGAATCACCTGGGCTTCGACGTCGAAGTAATTTTCGCTGGGAATGCGCAGGATGCCGGCAGCCTGCTCCTCCGCCTGCTGGCGCTCGCTCTCCGCCCCCCCGTCGGGCGCCTGCTGCCACTTGCGTAACGCATAATACAGGAAGTTCTCCTCGCTGGAGGGCACCTGCCCCTTCTGTATCTCCTCCCATTCCCTGTGCAGCGCGGCGTTCGCCGGCTGGTGAGTGAAGCGCAGGATCTGCTCCCGGTTGCGCAGGGCGAAGCCGGAGAGCAAATTCGCCAGGCTGTGGATATTGCTGGAAATGAAGAATACCGGTCGCTCGCGCAGCTCCGGGCAAGCGCGCTCGATGTTCTCCCACCACGCGTTGGTCGCACGGCGGTAATCCCTCAGGGAGCCGCTCACCAGGCGCACTGCCAGGCGCCGCGGGGCAGCGGCGATGCGCTGCAGGTGAATGGGAAGCTGATCACCCCACACCGTGTGCAGGCGTTCCAGGTCCTCGCTGGAGATTTTCAGAGCGCCGGCCAGGCGCTGCCTGCCGTCCTGGTCGCCAAGCGCATCGCTGGCGTACAATTCGGGTGGGAGATGGCGAAGCAGGTCGTGCAGCTTGTTCCACTCGATCTGGTAGGCGGTGAGCATGGGAATGACGTCGTCGATGTCGGAGCGGCTGGCGATCACGCAGGCCAGCGTGTCCACCCCGTCGAAGAAACAGCGCCGGCGCCGCGCCGGGGCGAAGACGGGTTGCCACGTCCGGCCACGGCCAAAACCGGCCTGCTCGATCACCTTCCGGCTCTGGCCCAACACCACCAGGCGCACCTGCGGCATGCACGCCGGCAGGCGCAACAGGCAATACAGGAAGGCAGCGATATCCGGCTGGCTGCTGCGCGCCCCGGGATGCAGCAGGGAGCTCATCCCGGCGTGGACTTCCTCCAGCGTGCGGATGTTCACCTCCGCGGTGGAGCGCAACAAGGAGTAATACGTGCGCAGGTAGAGCTCGACTTCTTCCGAGGCCGTGCGCGGCACCGTGCGTTCCACAGGCTACCTCACCCGCCGGGTGGAACGGCGTTCAGGGGGAGCATCCAACGGGCCCAGGCTGGAGGGCCCAAAAATGCTGAAGACCAGGGTGTACAGGGCGACCACCCCGGCGAAGCCCACCAGCATCAGCACCAGGGTGACCATCAGGTTGGCGTACAGGTGCTCGATTGCCCCGAGCCCCGGAACGGTCACGCTGCGCATGATCTGGGTAGTGGCCGGAACCCAACGCTGCTTGATGTTGGCCTCCACCAGGAGGATCGCCCCAGCGTATGAGAGGATCGGGATGAGCAGGAACATGATGCAGCCGATGCCGCGCCAAATAGGATGAATCTTCCACGGGCGAGGCTTGGGCGGCGCCTGGCGCGAATAGGCAGAGTATTTACCCACGCCTGACCTCCTCACGAGCCGCGCGTTCGATGGCCCTGACAATCGAGTAATATCCGGTGCAGCGGCACAGGTTGCCGGTGATGGCCGCCTGGATCTCCACCAGGGTGGGGGTCGGCCGCTCCTCGAGCAGCATGGCAGCCGACATGATAAAGCCCGGCGTGCAGTAACCGCACTGCACCGCGCCCTCGTCGATGAAGGCCTGCTGCACCGGGTGGAGCTGGCCATTCTTTGCCAGGCCTTCGATGGTGACAATATCCGCCCCGTGGGCGCGCGCCGCCGGCACCAGGCAGCTCATCACCGCCTTGCCGTCCAGGAAAACCGTGCACGCTCCACACTCGCCCTCGGCGCAGCCCTCCTTGGTGCCAATCAAGCGCGCGTCCTCGCGGAGCAGGCGCAGCAGGGTCTTATGCTGCGCGCCGGGTAGGGTCACTTGCTGGCCGTTGAGGCGGGTGATGATCGGGGCGTTGCCGGCGTGGCGGAAGCTCTCCCCCAACCGCGGTGTGGGATGACCATCCTTGCCCCAGAGCAAGACTGGCTGGCTGGGGTAGCCGTCCTTCTCCGTTCCCGCCAGGATGGAGCGCAAGGCGCGCAGCACGCACACGCGCACCCCCTCGGCGCGGTAGTCAGCCGGGCTGCGTACGTCGTCGATGGGGCGGGCGGCATTCACCGCCAGGCGAGCCGCTTCCTCGATCCCAGATTCATCCAACGGACGTCCGGCCAGGAGCGCTTCCGCCTGACCGGCGCGCAGGATGGTGGGCGCCACGGAACCCAGCGTAATCACCGCCTCACTCACCACACCACCTGGCAAGCCTCCCGTGGGTTCGCCTGAGAAGGTTAACACCACGGCGGCGTTGACCAGCGAGATGGCCTGCGCGGCGCGCAATCCCAACTTAATGAAAGCGCCGCGCTGCTGCGGGCGCATGGCGGGAAAGGCGATATCCACCAGCATCTCGTCCGGGCGCATCACGGTGGTGCGCACGCCGGTATAGAACTGGCTCAGCGGCACGCTGCGTTGCCCACGGCTGGAGAGCAGGCTGACGCTGGCGCCCAGGGCGATCAGGGGCGGGATGGTATCGTTGGCAGGCGAAGCAGTGATCAGGTTGCCGGCGATGGTGCCCCGGTTGCGGATCTGTGGCGCCCCCACCTGCCAGGCTGCCTGGGCCAGGGGGAAGGCGCGTTCCACCAACAGCCTGGATGCTGCGCAGGCGTTGTGCGTGACCAGCGGGCCGAGGTGAATCACCCCCTGCTCATCCAGCGCGATCTGGTCCAGCCCGGGGACGCGGGTAACGTCGACCAGCGTCTCGATGCCCCGGCGCACACCGCGCTCAATCTCCAAAATCAGGTCGGTCGCGCCAGCCACGATGCGGGCACGCTCGCCTCGCTCGGCCAGGATTGCTACCGCTTCCCCCACCGATGCCACGCTGATTGTCTCATGCCACATAGGAGATCTCCATGAATAAGGTCAGAAGATTGTTTTTATGAACGCCAGGCGCCGCGCTCACCAGGCCAGGGATCATGCTTCCCCACCCGCTGCGGATTTTTCCGGCTGATTGGCGATAGCTGCGCCGTTACGCAGGGCGATGATCTCCGCCAGGATGCTCACCGCGATTTCCTCGGGCGTTTCGGCGTGCAGCTCGAGGCCAAGGGGCGAATGGACACGCGCCAGCCTATCCTCCGGCACGCCAGCCTGGATAAGCGCCTTGCGGGTATGCGCCCAGCGGCGCCGTGAGCCAATCACGCCGATGTAAGCAGCGGGTGTGTCGAGCAGGGCAGGCAGGCCAGCGATGTCGATGTCCGCGCCGCGCGTGGTCAGCACCAGGTAAGTGCTCGAGGTGATGCGCAGCCTGGCGGGCAGCTCCTGCAAGGCGCAGGGGTAGAAATCGTCCCCGCCGGGGACGGCTTCGGGTGTGCAGAACTCCGCCCGGTCGTCGTTGACCGCCACCCGGAAGCCCAGCCAGTGCGCCAGCCAGGCGACGGCCTTGCCGACGTGCCCGGAGCCAACCACCACCAAAGTCGGTTTAGGGAGAATGGGTTCCACATAGACCTCCATCTGCCCGCCGCACACTCCGGGATCGCCGCGCGCCGGGTCGCTCATGCTGTATTCTAGCAGGCGCGGCTTCCCATCCGCGATCGCCTGCACGGCCGCGGCGATCACCCGCCGCTCCAGCTCGCCTCCCCCCACCGTGCCCAGGATACGCCCGTCCGGATAGACCAGCATCTTGCTCGAGGTGTGGCGCGGCGTCGACCCCCGGCTGCGCACCAGGATGCACAACGCCCCGCTCTCGTTGCACTGCTCCAGCTCAGCCAAAGCACTCCAGATTGTGCTCGCCTGTTCGGTCACGCTCAACTCTCCAGTAATCCCAGCACCACGGGCAGCAACTGCTTCTTGCGCGAGACCACGTCCTCGGCCAGCCGCGAACCGTCCGGCTGGCGCGGATAGGGCAAATCGTTCAGAGCCGGCGGTTCCGCCACCAGCAACAGGCGGCTGCTGCCGCGCACCACGTCGGTCACCATCAGCATGGCAAAATCCAGGCCGCGCTTCTGGCGCAGTTCCTCCAGCGCGGCGCGCAGGCGCTCCTTGTGCTCGTCCAGCTCCAGCAGGTCGGTGACTTCCACCTGGGCAATGGCAAAATGAAAGCCGCCTGCCTCGTACACCTTCAGGTCGCTGCTGACGATCTCCGCTGGCTGGCGCGCCGCCAGGCCCGAACCCGCCTGAATCACCTTCTCCCCAAAGGAGGCGATGCTCTCGCCCTCCAGGGGACCGCCCTTGACCAGCGCCCAGCGCACCAGGCGCTCGGCTGCCTGGCCGTCGCGCGGCGTGGTGGTGGGCGAGGTGAGCTTCAGCGTATCCGATAGCAAGCCCGCCAGCAGCATGCCAGCCAGGGCAGGTGGGGCGCTCAGCCCGGCTTCGGCGATGCGCTCGGAGACCAGCGTGCTGGTGCTGCCCACGATGTCCACGGTGAAGCGAATGGGGATGTGCGTGGAGGCGTTCCCCAGGCGATGGTGGTCGAGGATTTCCAACAACTCGGCCTCCTCCAGCGCGCCGATAGCCTGTCCCGGCTCATTGTGGTCTACCAATATCAAGCGCAGGCGGGGCGGGTTGAGCACGTCGCGCTGGCGGCAGACGCCGACGTAGTTGCCCTCGTCGTCCACCACCCAGAAGTCATCGCCTTCGGCGCGCAGGATGCGGTTGATGGCGTCACGAATGCGGCTGCTCATGGCGAAGCGGGGAATGTCAGTGGCGCAGGCTTCCCGGCAGGGCAGCTCGAGAATCTGGGCGATGCTCATCTCCTGCTGCTTGGGGTGCGGCCCGACCAGGCGACTGAGGAATCCGAACAGGCTGGAACCATTGACCAGGCCATAGGGCTTGCCGCCATCTACGACCACCGGCGCCACCCCCCAGGTGCGGTTGGCGATGCCCCAGGCGTCCACCAGCGGGCTGTCGGGCGTGGTGGTATCCAGGCGGCGCGCCACCGACTCGAAGCGCGGCGAGGCGTCGTTCAACAGCATCGGGCTTTCCAGTCCCAGGCGCTTGAGCGCCCAACTGGTCTGCGGGTTGGGGGCGCCGGCGCGGGCCGGGATCGCCTCCTCGCCATCCCGCTCGCTCAGCAACCAGGCGTAGCCCATGGCGGAGGCTATCGAATCCGTATCCGGGTTGACATGACCGATGACGTAAACGCGTCCCATGAATGCGCTTTCCTGCCTTGCTGCTTAAGCTGAGACCTGCGCGGCGCGCAACGCCCGCCAGAGCTTTTCCGGTGTAATCGGCGCCTGGTCGACATCGACGCCGCAGGCGTCCAGGACGGCGTTGCCCACCGCGGGCGCCACGCCATCCATAGGGATTTCCGCCACCGCTTTCACCCCAAAGGGGTGCGAGGGCTCGTAAGTCTCCACGAAAATGGTCTCCAGTTGCGGCATCTCGTGAGCCTGGAAGATGTGATAGCCGCGCAAGTCGCGCTCCCGGGCGCGCCCGCGCTCATCGTATGTCATCTCCTCGCAGACGGCGTAGCCCAATGCCTGGGTCATCCCGCCTTCCACCTGCCCGGAGGCAGTGATGGGGTTGACGATGATCCCCGAATCCAACGCCATGACCAGCTTGCTCACCTCCACCTGGCCGGTCTCCACGTCCACCAGCACCTCGGCGAACTGGGCGGCAAACGGCGGGGGCGAGACGGGCGAGACGTGGGACGCTACGGCCATGATCTGCTCCTGGTTCTGGCGGTGCAGCGAGTCCAGGGCAATCTCCGTCAGCGAGACCGAGCGCCCGTCCGGCGCAAACGCCTGGCGTTCCCTCAGCAGGATCGTGGAGGCATCGTCGACCTTGAGCAGCCGGGCGGCGCGTTGGCGAATCTTCTCGGCCACTTCGTAAGCCGCCTTGGCTACTGCCGCCCCGGAGATATAGGTGGTGCTGGAGGCGTAGGCGCCCTTGTCGAAGGGGGTGAAATCGGTGTCGGAGGAATAGACCAGGATGTCCTCCAGGGGCACGCCTAGCACCTCGGCGGCCATCTGCCCCAGGACGGTGTCCGAGCCGGTGCCCAGGTCAGTGGCGCCCACCAGCAGGTTGAAGGAGCCATCGTCATTCATCTTAATGCTGGCTCCGCCCATGTCCAGGTAGGAAATCGCCGTGCCCTGCATCACCAGCGCCACGCCGACGCCCCGGCGCAGGTGAGGCCTGCCGGCGACGCGGCGCCATTCCGGATTGGCGTACTTCTGATCCCAACCGATGGCGGCTTTCCCCTGCTGGACGCACTGGTCCAGGCCGTTAGTGGCGACGATCTCCGGCCGCGGCTCCCGGCCCTCGCTCCAGGCGGTGCTGAAGGGGTGCAGCTCGCCGGGGCGCAGGGCATTCTTCAGGCGGAACTCAATCGGGTCGAAGCCCATCTGGCGGGCGATCTTCTCCATGTGACGCTCCACCGCCCAAAAACCCTGCGGCACGCCGTAGCCGCGGAAGGCGCCCGCCGGGGGGTGGTTGGTGTAGACGATGTCAGCGTGGAAGCGGATGCTCGGGCTCTGGCGGTATGGCCCATCCCCGACGTACAAGGCCATCGCTTTGTGGCCGGTGTTGCCCGTGACGGTCAGGGCGTGGCAGCCATAGGCGCCGGTATCGCTCAGCGCCTGCATGGCGTTGGCGGTGATGGTGCCATCCAGCTTGACGCCGGTCTTCATGCGGATGCGCATCGGGTGGCGCGAGCGGGCAGCGATGAATTCCTCCTCGCGCGAGTACTCGTAAATTACCGGCCGTCCGGTGGCGATGGTCAGGTGGGCGGGCACGTCCTCGACGAGCACCTCCTGCTTGCCGCCGAAGCCGCCGCCGATGCGCGGCTTGATCACCCGGATGCGCTTGACCGGCAGCCCCAGCACCGGCGCCAGTTGACGGCGCACGTGGAAGGGAACCTGCGTGCTGGTGCGAATGACCAGCCGGTCGTCCTCGTCCCAATAGGTGAAGGCGACGTGCGGCTCGATGTGCGCCTGCTGCACCTTGGGCACCTCGTATTCGAACTCGAACACCCGGTCGGCTTCACGGAAGCCCTTTTCCACGTCGCCGATGTCGATGCGGATGCTGGCCGCCAGGTTGCGCTCAGGATCGGAATCGGCAAAATTGACGTATTCCGGTTCGTCGTGCAGGCGCGGCGCCCCCGCAGTCATCGCCTGGGCGGGGTCGAAGAGCTCCGGCAAGGGCTCATACTCGACGTCGATCAACGCCAGAGCCTGTTCGGCAATCGCCTCGCTCTCGGCGGCGACGAAGGCCACCCGGTCGCCCACGAAGCGCACCTTGTTATCCAACGAGAAGGAATCCAGCGGTCCGGGGATGGGATCGGACTGCCCGGCCGTGGAATACACCACGCGAGGGATGTCCCGCCAGGTGAGCACCGCCGCCACGCCAGGCAATTGCAAGGCGCGGCTGGCGTCGATATTGCGAATGCGGGCGTGAGCATGCGGGCTGCGCAAGACCCGCGCGTAGAGCAGGTCGCGCTTCTCGACGTCGGCGGTGAAGGCCGGCTTGCCCTGCACCAGCTTGACCGCGTCCACCTTGAGGTCAGGCTTCCCCACCCGCTGCATGGTTTCGGCTTCCGGGGCGACGATTACCTTGGGCAGCACACCAACACTGACCTGCGAGCCGGGCTCGCCCGGCAACGGTAAGGGCTCTGCGCCCCCCGGCGTCTTGCCCTGCGCCAGGCGGTCGTCGCCGGGGAACAGGAAGGGCAGCGCCTCCAGGCCTGAGGACTCGAGCGCCTCGCCGCGCAGGACGGCCGCGGCGCGCAGGACGGCCTGCACAGGCTTGAGATATCCCGTACAGCGGCAGAGCACGCCAGAAAGCGCCTCGCGCACTTCAGCCTCGCTGGGGTTGGGGTTGCGCTCCAGGAGGCTCTTGGCAGCCAGCACCTGGGCCGGAGTGCAAAAACCGCACTGAATCGCGCCGCTCTCCACAAAGGCGGTTTGGATCGGGTGCAGGCCAGGGGTGCTCTTCCAGCCCTGCTCGGGGTGCTCGCCGATGGCCTCGATGGTCTGGATGGCATGACCTTGCGCCTGGGCTGCCAGGGTGACGCAGGAGTTCACCGGCTTGCCGTCCAACAGCACGGCGCAGGCGCCGCACTCGCCAGTTTCGCAGCCATGCTTGACGCCAAAGTAACCCAGCCGGCGCAGCGCCGCAAACAGGGTCTCCCCAGCCTGCGCCTCCACAGTGTGCTCGACCTGGTTGACCTGGAGCGTAATAATCATAGCTTCTCCATGGATGACGATTGTTCACCCGCTGCGCCGGCCCCTTCCAAGCGTAACCTCTGGCGCAAGCGATCGATCGGCTCCAATTGCCCGGTAGCCGGGTCGTGATAGTACCAGTGTTCCCAACCGTTGCACGGCGCCCCCTGCAAAGCTCTACCCACCTGGTGGATAGAGCCGCTCAAACCGTTGCAGTGCAGGTGCCCATTGGCCAGAACCACCGCCACGGCCTGCCGGCGCGGCCCGAAATACAACTCCTGGCCGGGTTGGAGCAGCCCGCTCTCCAGCAGGACGCCGAAGGGAAGGCGCGGCGCCTGGCGCGGGCGCTCCCCGAGAGCTTCCGCCTCCCCGGGCTCGACCGCGGCGATGCGCTGGCGGGCGAGCTGGACATACTCCGGATCGACCTCCACGCCGATCCAGTGCCGTCCCAGCCGCCTGGCGACCGCCCCGCTGGTGCCGGTGCCGAAGAAGGGGTCCAGGACCACATCGCCAGAATGGGTCGATGCCAGGATCACCCGGTAGAGCAGGGCTTCCGGCTTCTGGGCAGCGTGCGCCTTGGCGCCATTCAAACGCAGGCGCTCCTTCCCGGAACAGAGCGGCAGGCGCCAATCGCTGCGCATCTGCACGTCCCCGTTGAGGGCTTTCATGGCGTGGTAGTTGAAGGTGTAGCGGGCGCCGCGCACCTTCTGCGCCCAAATCAAGGTCTCCTGGGCATTGGTAAAGCGCACGCCACGGAAATTGGGCATGGGGTTGTCCTTGACCCACACCACGTCATTCAGAATCCAGAAGCCCATGTCCTGCATCAGCCGCCCGACGCGGTAGATGTTGTGGTAGGTACCCATCACCCAGATTGTCCCATTATCCTTCAAGACCCTGCGGCAGGCGGTCAACCACGCCTGGGTAAAGGCGTCGTAGGCGGCGAAGCTCTCGAAGCGGTCCCAGGCGTCGTCCACGGCGTCCACGCGGGTCTGGTCCGGGCGCCAGAGCTCGTTTTGCAGTTGCAGGTTATAGGGCGGGTCGGCGAAGACCAAATCGACCGATTTTTCGGGGAAGCCCGCCAGCACCTGCAGGCAATCGCCCAGGAGCACCTGGTCGAGGGGCAGGGCGCTGGCAGGCGCAGTCGCAGCGGCTGGGGAGGCGCGGCTGGCCATCAACCACTCCCCTCCAGGTTCAAGTCTTGCAGGCAGCGCCTGGCCAGCACCCCCGCCGCCTGGCTGCGATACTCGGCGCTAGCCCATTCGTCGGCGGCGTGGGCGTAGGCGCTGCTGGCGGCTGCCTCCACACCGGAAGCTTCAGGACCATCCAGGGCCAGGCAGGGCGCCGAGGCGTAGCCTCCCAACGCCAGGCGGGTGCGCCCGGAGGGCCACTGCGCCAGCGCAGCGCAGACCAGGGGCAGGTCAGCCGGCGTGCGGGCGACGTAAGCGTAGCTCAGGCGGACATTGGCGGGTATCGTGACCTGGGTGACCAGCCGTCCGCGCATGCGCTCGCCGCGCAGCGGCAGCAGGTCGCCCAAGGCCAGTTGTTCTTCGCCGGGAAGCAGGGTCATCTGGGCGTCCAGCGCCAGCATGGCGGTGGTGAATGGCGAGCGGCCGTCAGCGGCGAGTATCGTCCCCGCCAGGCTGGCTACCTGGCGCAGGTTATAGGTGGCTTCGTGACGGATCGCCCGCAGCAGTGCGGGGGGCAGGTCGTCCGCGTGGAGCAGGCGTTCCAGGGTGAGCGTGGCGCCCAGCGCCAGCAGGTGACCGCGGCGCTCCAGCCCATCCAGGCCGAGAGCCTGCAGGTCGACCACCGCCACCGGGTCCGGCGAGGGACGGTTCAACGCCGATCCGCCTGCCAGGGGGAGGGTGACCGGCTCGGCGCGCGCCAGCAGCACCAGCGCTTCATCCACGCTCTGGGGACGGTGATATTCGATAATCATCGCTCACACTCCATGAACCTGGCGGCTGCCCTCATACACGGGTCGGGCTGGCCTCGATCGCGGCGGCTTCCTCATCGGTGTAGACCTTCCAACCCAAGGCTTCCAGGTCGGCGTTTTCGATGGTCTCGTCGGGCACGTCGACCAGCAGGGCTCCACACTCGGCGAGCACCTCGCCAGCCTGATTGGTGAGGCTGGCGCTGGCCGTGGCGATGCGCGCCCGCGATTTGCCAGCACGCCCCACCAGGCGTAAGGGCTGCCCGACGGGCACGTTCTGGCGATAGCGCACCTCCAACTTTGCGGTGAACATGAAGCGCGGCGCCTGCGGGTCTCCCATGAAAGACCGCCCGGCAGCTTCGTCCAGCATGGCAGCGACAATGCCGCCGTGGACGATTCCCGGATAGCCCTGGTATTTCTCGGGTAGGGTGATTTCAGCTTTGACCTCCCCAGGCGCAGTCTGGTAAAAGCGCAGGTGCAGACCGATGGGGTTGGACAGGCCACAGACGAAACAATGCCTGGAGTTGGGTTGCGGATTATGCACTGCCTGGAAGCTCCTCGAGCGGGTATAGGTGAAGGTGATTGCCACAATTATACCTACTCTTTTCTACACGCATCCGTCCATCCCCTCCCCGGGTATTGCGGAACGGTTGCCAATTCCGCCAAGTGAATTTATACTCATCTTCATCACCTCCCGCTCATCCAGCCGGCGAGCGGGGACACCGCACCTGACAATGGAGAGAGACATGGCGCTTATCAAAGGGCAATATGCCCCCGACTTCACCCTGAAGAACCAGGATGGCGTGGAGAGTCGCCTGAGCGATTACCGCGGCAAGCGCAACGTCGTCCTGGCCTTCTTCCCGCTGGCCTGGACGCCAATATGAACCAGCCAGATCCCATCCTACCAGGCGGCTCTCGACCGGTTCGATGGGATGCAAACCCAGGTCCTGGGTTTGAGCGTGGACAGCGTGCCCTGCCTGAAGGCGTGGGCAGATAGCCTGGGTGGCATCACCTATCCCCTGCTGAGCGATTTCTACCCCCACGGGCGCATCGCCCAGGCGTACGGCGTCTTCCGGCCGGACGGCACCAGCGAGCGGGCGATCTTCGTGATCGACAGAGAGGGCGTGATTCGCTACGTCGACGTGCACGACATCGACAAGCAGCCGGATAACGACGAGCTGTTCCGCGTGCTGGCGGAGATCGAGCCGGAGGCCGCGGCGCAAGCCCCGGTGGCAGCAGCGGAACCGGCAGAGGTAAACGCCGACGTGGTCATATACTGCACGCCGTGGTGCCCGGCCTGCCAGCGCGCCAAGGAATACCTCTACCAGCTCGGCATCCCCTTCGTGGAGATCGACATCTCGCGCGATCGTGAGGCCGCGGCGCGGGTGCGCGGCTGGGCGCGCGGCTACGAAACCACGCCCACCTTCGAGGTGCGCGGCAAGATCATCGTGGATTTCGACCGTTCGAAACTGGACCAGGTGTTGGGGTTCAAGTAAGACGCGCCAGATCGAAGGAATGTGTATTCGTCGATTGTAAAGTTGGGCGAAGCGAGGTTCCGATTCATCATCAATTGAGACCCTTCGCTTCGCTCAGGGTGACACGATTGCCCCCGCGCTGAGCCTATCGAAGGGCGCGGTTATCTCAACCTACCATCACCTCACAAAACTCCCTTCGACAAGCTCAGGGAGGGTTGCGCATTAACGCACCCCGCGCTGAGCTTGTCGAAGCGCGTTTAACGCGATAATTTAACTGCCACCAGTAAACATCTTACGGCATACCCCCCTTCGCTTCGCTCAGGGTGGCATATTTACAGTATCTGTATAGGGTTCCCGACGCTCAAACCCTCGGGGAGCAAAGTTCCAACATCAAGCGGGCGGCGCTTCAGCCGCCCGCCTTCTTTAATCCTGAGCGAACGTATCCACCAGCAGGCGCACGTCCCCACCCACCGGGTATAGGATAGGGCAGGTGCAGCCGTGCTTGCGGTACTCAGCTACCTTGGCGCGCGCTTCGGCAGGCGTCCCGGAGGCGGTGATACGCTCGATGAGCGCCTCTGGCACCAGGTGCTTGGCGGCCTGGATTTGCTCGCGCGTGGCCGGCCAGCCGAGGATCGACTGAATCTGCGCCACGACCTCCATGGAAACTCCGGACGCCTTGGCGATGTGCGGCTGCTGTGCCAGGTACTGGGTAAGCAACATGCGGGTGGAATCAATAGCCTTGTCGTGGTCGTTATCCACCGAGCAAACCACCAGTTGCGGGCGGTCGATGTCCTCCAGGCGACGCCCGGCCTTCCGGGCGCCCTTCTCCAGGGATTCCAGGGCGCGGTCGTTGTACCCAGGGGGCACGCAGTAATTCAAGACCACGCCATCCCCGATCTCGCCGGCCAACTCCATCATCAGGTCGCCGGTGGCACCGATCATGATGGGCACCTTGCGCGGCTCCCGGCGACCGTGCACCACGTCCAGCTCGATGCCCTCCACGTGGTGGAACTCGCCGTGGAAGGTCACCTTTTCCATGTTGAGCAAACGGCGCAGCACTTCCACCGTCTCGCGCATGGCGAGCAGCGGTTTGCGGCGCTCGATACCCACGTTGCGCGCCAGCGGGTCCCACCAGGCGCCGATCCCGCAAATGATGCGCTCAGGGGCCAGGTCGTCCAGGGTGAGGAAGGTGGCGGCCAGCAAGCCGATGTTGCGCGTCCAGTTGTTGATCACCCCCGAACCCACCTTCAGCCGCTCCGTCACCGCAGCGTAGGCCGCCATGGGGACGATGGCGTCGCGCACCAGGCGCGATTCGGCTTGCCAGACAGCTTCGAAGCCGCGCTTTTCGGCGTAACGCACATAATCCAGCCCATCGCGCAGGTCGTGGGCGTCCTGCAGATACAACGCTACTCGTTCGGTCATCTGGATACCTCCTTGGAATGGCAGATCGTATTCCGGCCGCGGTCTCAGGGGGAACTGGCGCTGGTTTCCTTGTGATGCTCGACCAACTCCAAATCTTCAGGCAGGTCGATGTCCAGGGCAACGGAGGGCAGCTCGCATACCTCCAGCCGGGCGCCCGCCTGCAACGCTCGCTGGCAGTGGCGCTCGAACGAATCCGGCCCAAACTCGTATT